>NZ_JBEZBN010000058.1:0-9272 GCF_040647115.1 Streptomyces sp. NPDC044571 | reverse complement strand
GGCCCGCGCGCGCCGCCCGCGCGGCCGGGGCGGCGGCGGCCGCCGCCGCGGCCGCGGGGCGCGCGCCGGCCGCCCCCCCCCCACGGCCGTGCGGGGCCCCGGGGGCCCGGTTTGACCCTCCGGAAGCAGCCCCGTAACCTAGACCGTCGGCATGTCCTAGATGGTTACGTCTAGTGCGCGTCGCGCTCCTGAGCACCTTCCTCCTGCTGAGCACCGCATGCGGGAGAGGCCGCTCGTCCAATCCGGAACAGTGCGGGCCCCCGGGCCCTGCCTGAGCGGCTGGCTTCAGGAGCATCCGTCCCGAGTGAGAGAGAGATCCGCGTGTACGCCATCGTGCGCAGCGGTGGTCGCCAGCACAAGGTTGCTGTTGGTGACATCGTTGAGGTTGACAAGATTTCCACTGCCAAGGTTGGCGACACGGTCGAGCTCTCGACCCTGCTCGTTGTCGACGGCGACGCCGTGACCTCCGACCCGTGGGTCCTGGCCGGCATCAAGGTCCAGGCCGAGGTCGTGGACCACCACAAGGGCGCCAAGATCGACATCCTGCGCTACAAGAACAAGACCGGCTACCGCCGTCGCCAGGGTCACCGTCAGCAGTACACGGCGATCAAGGTCACCGGTATCCCCACGGCTGCGAAGTAAGAGGGACTGAGACATGGCACACAAGAAGGGCGCATCGTCCACCCGGAACGGGCGCGACTCCAATGCCCAGCGGCTCGGCGTGAAGCGCTTCGGCGGTCAGGTCGTCTCCGCCGGCGAGATCCTCGTCCGCCAGCGCGGCACCCACTTCCACCCGGGCGCGGGCGTCGGCCGCGGCGGCGACGACACGCTGTTCGCGCTGCAGGCCGGTGCCGTGCAGTTCGGCACGCACCGTGGCCGCAAGGTCGTGAACATCGTTCCGGCCGCCTGATCTTCCGATCTGGGCGTTCGTAACTTTTCGAGGGCGGATCTCGTCTCTTTCCGGCGCAAGTCGGGAAGAGAGGTCCGCCCTCGGCGCGTTTGCACGTACACACGTTCAATGAGGGCAGCAAGGTCTGCCCCGGGACATTCCCGTATGTATCTGGAGGAACAACCATGACCACCTTCGTGGACCGCGTCGAGCTGCATGTCGCCGCGGGTAACGGAGGCCACGGCTGCGCCTCCGTACACCGGGAGAAGTTCAAGCCGCTCGGCGGCCCCGACGGCGGCAACGGCGGTCGTGGCGGTGACGTGATCCTGGTGGTGGAGCAGTCCGTGACCACCCTGCTGGACTACCACCACAGCCCGCACCGCAAGGCCACCAACGGCAAGCCCGGCGAGGGCGGCAACCGCTCCGGCAAGGACGGCCAGGACCTGGTCCTGCCCGTGCCGGACGGCACCGTCGTCCTCGACAAGCAGGGCAACGTCCTCGCCGACCTCGTCGGCCAGGGCACCACCTACGTCGCCGCCGAGGGCGGCCGCGGCGGCCTCGGCAACGCGGCGCTGGCCTCCGCACGCCGCAAGGCACCCGGTTTCGCGCTCCTCGGCGTCCCCGGCACCGCCGGCGACATCGTCCTGGAGCTCAAGACCGTCGCCGACGTGGCCCTCGTGGGCTTCCCGAGCGCCGGCAAGTCCTCGCTGATCTCGGTGCTCTCCGCTGCGAAGCCGAAGATCGCGGACTACCCCTTCACCACCCTGGTCCCCAACCTCGGTGTCGTGACCGCCGGTTCGACCGTCTACACGATCGCCGACGTCCCCGGCCTGATCCCGGGCGCCAGCCAGGGCAAGGGCCTCGGCCTGGAGTTCCTGCGCCACGTCGAGCGCTGCTCGGTGCTGGTGCACGTCCTGGACACCGCCACCCTGGAGTCCGACCGCGACCCCGTCTCCGACCTCGACGTCATCGAGGAGGAGCTCAAGCAGTACGGCGGTGGCCTGGAGAACCGTCCGCGCCTGGTCGTCCTCAACAAGGTGGACATCCCGGACGGGCAGGAGCTCGCCGACATGATCCGCCCCGACCTTGAGGCGCGCGGCTACAAGGTCTTCGAGGTCTCCGCGGTCGCCCGCACGGGCCTGAAGGAGCTCTCCTACTTCCTCGCGGAGGTCGTCGCCAAGGCGCGCGCCCGCAAGCCCAAGCAGGAGGCGACCCGGATCGTCATCCGCCCGAAGGCCGTGGACGACGCCGGCTTCACCGTGACCTACGACGAGGTCGAGGACGTCTACCAGGTGCGCGGCGAGAAGCCGGAGCGCTGGGTGCGCCAGACCGACTTCAACAACGACGAGGCCGTGGGCTACCTGGCCGACCGCCTCAACCGCCTCGGCGTCGAGGACGCGCTGATGAAGGCCGGTGCCCGTGCGGGCGACGGCGTCGCCATCGGCACCGACGAGAACGCCGTGGTCTTCGACTGGGAGCCGACCATGATGGCCGGCGCCGAGATGCTGGGCCGCCGCGGTGAGGACCACCGCATGGAGGCCCCGCGTCCGGCCACCCAGCGCCGCAAGGAGCGCGAAGCGCGCCGCGGGGACGCGGCGCAGCAGGAGTACGACGAATTCCGGCCCTTCTGACCTGGGATTCTGTCGTTCTTGCGGTGCGGGAGACGGTGTTGAAGTGATGTTTACCCCGGTCGCCTAGGATCCACCGGGTGAGCAGCACCATTCCTCCCAGCGTTTCCGTCGTGGTGATCGCGTACAACGACGCCGTGCTCGTGGGCGAGGCCGTCGCCTCGGCCCTCGCCCAGGGCCCGGCCGTCGCCGAGGTGATCGCCGTCAACGACGCCTCGGCCGACGGCACCGCGCGGGTGCTGGACGAGCTGGCGGCCGTCCATCCCCGCCTCAAGGTCGTGCACCGCGCGGAGAACAGCGGCGGCTGCGGCACCCCGCGCAACGACGGGATCGCAGCCGCGACCTCCCCGTACGTCCTCTTCCTCGACAGCGACGACGTCCTGCCGCCGGGGGCGGTCGACGCCCTGCTGCGCGCCGCCGAGGAGCACCGCGCGCCGGTCACGGTCGGCGCGTGCGTGCGCCGTGAGCTGCCGCAGTACCACGACGTGCCGTGGGTGCCGGGGCTCTACACCCCGGGGGACGTGATCGAGCGGCCCGCGGACCGGCCCGAGCTGGTCCGCGACACCCTCTGCGTCAACAAGCTGTACGACCGGTCCTTCCTGGAAAAGCATGCGATCCGCTTTCCCGACGGCCGGTTCGTCTACGAGGACTTCGTCTTCACCGCGCGCGTCCTCGCCGCCGCCCCGCGCATCGCCGTCATCGGCGACCTCGTCTACGTGTGGCACGTGCGCCGCAGCGCCGCCCAGGTGTCGATCTCCCTGGACCGCAAGGACGTGGGCAACTGGCGCTCCCGCATCGAGGCCCACCGCGCCGCCGCCCGGATCATCGCCGAGTCCTCCCCGGAGCTGGGCCGCGCCTGCCAGGTGAAGTTCCTGGAGTACGACCTGCGCATGTACCTGCGCGAGCTCGGCGGCGACCCCGGCTACCAGGCCGCCTGGTGGACCCTGACCCGCGATTACCTGGCCGGTTTCGACGAGGCCGTCATCGAGGCCGCCGGCGCGCACGCCCGCTGGATCGTCCGGGTGCTGCTGGCCACGGAGGCCCCGCCCGCCGACGTCGAGCGGCTGACCCGCTTCGCCGCCGAGCCGCCCCGCCTGCTGCCCCCGTACGCGACCGGCCCCGACGGCGGGCCCGTGTGGAGCGAGGAGCTCCCCGTCGCCCTGGACCGGCTCGCCGAGCTGGCGGTGGACGAACTGCCCGTCACCATCGACGCCGAGCCGGCCGGTGCGGCCGCGCTGCGGGTCCGGGTACGCGATCTGTACGGGCGCCTCGCCGCGGCCGGTCCGCACACCGCCCGCCTGAACTTCGTCCCCCGGTCGGGTGGTGAACCCGTGCTCGGCCGGCCCGTGGAGCTGCGACCCGCCGCGGACGGCGACGGGTGGACCGCCGAACTGCCGTTCCACCTCACCGCCGTGGCCGCGGCCGGACGGCGCCAGGGCCGCCGCGGGATGCAGGCCTGGGGCGTGCAGATCGGGGTGGAGTGCCGCGACGGGAGCTCCCTGACCACCTCCCCGCGCCCCCTGCCGGGCCTGCTCCACCGCCGGGCCCTGCCCAGCAGCAGGTACGGTGTTCTGCTGGCGCAGCCGTTCCGTACGGGCGGGGGATCCCTGGCCCTGCGGCTCGCGCCGGGTGCCGCGGGCGCGCTGAGCCTCGTGCGCAGCCGCCTTCACCGGGCCAAGGCCGGCCGCGGGGCGCAGTAGGAAAGCCGGTGATCGCCACGATCGCCGAGGATCAAGACACTCGGGAGTACGCATGACCTTTCTGATCACCGGTGGCGCCGGCTACATCGGCTCGCACGTCGTCCGCGCGATGCTGCTCGCGGGGGAGAAGGTCGTCGTCCTCGACGACCTGTCCACGGGCAACGAGGACCGCGTCCCGGAGGGCGTCCCGCTGGTGATCGGCTCGGTCCTGGACCGGCTGGTCCTGGACGAGGCGATGGCCGAGCACAAGATCACCGGCGTGGTGCACCTGGCGGGCAAGAAGCAGGTCGGCGAGTCCGTCGAGAAGCCGCTGTACTACTACCACGAGAACGTGGAGGGCCTTCAGGTCCTGCTGGGCGCGGTGGCGGCCGCGGGCGTGCGCAACTTCCTGTTCTCCTCCTCCGCCTCGGTGTACGGCATGCCCGACGTGGACCTGGTCACCGAGGAGACCCCCTGCGCGCCGCTGAGCCCGTACGGCGAGACCAAGCTGGCCGGTGAGTGGCTGGTCCGCGCGGCCGGCAAGGCGCACGGCATCTCCACCGCCTGCCTGCGCTACTTCAACGTGGCGGGCGCCGCCACCCCCGAGCTCGCGGACACCGGGGTCTACAACCTGGTCCCGATGGTCTTCGAGCGCTTCGACAAGGGCGAGGGCGCCCGGATCTTCGGCGACGACTACCCCACCCCCGACGGCACCTGCATCCGCGACTACATCCACGTCGAGGACCTCGCCGAGGCCCACGTGGTGGCGGCCCGCAAGCTCGTCGAGTGGGGGGCGACCGGCGACTACCGCGACCTCACCGTCAACATCGGCCGCGGCGAGGGCGTCTCCGTACGGGAGATGGCCCAGCTGCTGAACGAGGGCACCGGGCACACCCACGAGCCGGTGGTCGTCCCGCGCCGCCCCGGCGACCCGGCGAAGGTCGTGGCCTCGGCCGACAAGATCGCCGCCGAGCTGGGCTGGAAGGCCAAGCACGACGTGCGCGAGATGATCACCTCGGCCTGGGCGGGCTGGGAGGCCAACCGCACGGGCGCCCTGCACCACGCGGAGCGCTAGGCCTTCCGTACGAAGCCGCCCGCCCCGGTCGTGTCCGGGGCGGGCGGCTTCGTACGCGCGGTGCGGGGGCTCAGCGCTCCAGGAACGCGAACAGCTCTTCCCACCGGTCGGTGATCTCGGCACTGGAATACCGCTGCACCGCCCGGAAGGCGTTGTCGCCGAGCCGGTCGCGCAGCGCACGGTCGGCCATCAGGGTGCGCAGGTGCCCGGCCAGCTCCATCGTGTTGCCGAGCCGCGCCAGCAGCCCGTCCTCGCCGTCGCGCACGATCTCCCGTACGCCGGGCGCGCAGTCGAACGCGGCCGCGGGGACGCCCGCCGCCATCGCCTCCAGCAGCGTGATCGGGAAGCCTTCGGCGCGGGAGGCCTGCGCGAAGACCGAGGCCCCGCGCAGCGCGCCCAGCACGTCGTCCGTGCTGCCCATCCACTCCACGGAGTCGTCCAGCCCGAGCGCGGTGCAGTGCGCCCGCAGCGCCTGCTCCTCGACGCCCGCCCCGTAGATCCGCAGGACCCAGTCGGGGTGGTGCGGGGCGACGTCCGCCCACGCGTCGAGCAGCAGGTCCACGCCCTTCTCGAAGGCGAGGCGGCCGACGCTCGCGACGACCTTCCCGGTGCGGGGCGCAGGGGAGTCCGGCATGAACGGCAGCGGGTTCGGCATGCTGGCCACGTTCTCCATGCCCGCCCGGATCCACAGGTCCGCGTCCTCAGGGGTCAGCACCAGCAGCCGGTCGACCTCGGAGTAGAAGCGGCGCACCCGCTCACCGCGGGTGGACTTCCGGCTGGCCTCGAAGGACTCGTGGCTCATGCCGATGACGCTGAGCCCCTTGGTGTCGGCCAGCGCCACCCACTCCATCGCCCACACCTGCGTGACGATGACCACTCCGCCCGGGCGGGCCTGGCGCAGCAGCTCGCTCAGCTGCTCCGCCTTGGCCCGCATCAGCGCCCGCCGGGCCGACTGGCGGCGCCGCTCGGGGGCGTTCAACCGGCCCTTGATGCCGCGCAGGCGGCGCGCCTTCGGCGGGTGGCTGTCGTACAGGGTGGTCATCTCGTACGGCAGGTACGCCGGCAGCTTCTGCCGGATCTCCTCGGCGACGGGCGCGATGCCGACGATGTGCACCCGGTGCCCGCGGTCGGTGAACAGCCGGGCCATCTGGTGGGACCAGGTGGTCACGCCGCCGAGCTCGTCGACGCTGTTGGAGACGATGAAGATGTCGCGGCCGCCGGGGTGTTCGGTGGCCGCTGCGGACGTGGCGGTCTGCTGGCTCACTTGCCGCTCCCGGTGAAGAACTTCTCGACGATCTGGCGGGCGGCGTCCCCGCGGTCGTACTCGCCGAACTCGGCGAGGAAACGCTGGCGGGCCTCCGCGTACTTGGCGTCCGCCTCCTCGAAGGCGGCGATGGCCTGGAGGAGTTCGTCCGCCGTGGCCACCACGGGCCCCGGGGCCTTCTCCTTCAGGTCGAAGTACGTGCCGCGGATGTCGTTCGCGTACTCCTCGTAGTCGTACGCGAAGAACAGCATCGGCCGGTCCAGGACCGCGTAGTCGAACATCACGGAGGAGTAGTCGGTGATCAGCCCGTCGGCGAGCGCCAGCAGCGGGGTGATGTCGTGGTGGCGGGAGACGTCGACGACCCGGCCCGCGACCGACGGGGGCAGCGAGACGCTGTTGAGGTAGTGGGTGCGCACCAGCAGCGTGAAGCGGTCGCCGAGCCGGTCCGCGAACTCCTCCACGTCGAAGGGGAAGGTGAAGCCCTCCACCGCGCCGTCGGCGCCGGCCCGGAACGTCGGCGCGTAGAGCAGCACCTTCTTCTCCGGGTCGATGCCCAACTCGGCGGCGAGCGGCCCGCGCACCCGCTCCCCGCTCTGCGTCTCGGCGCGGTGCGCCTCGACCAGGGCGTCGTTGCGCGGGTAGCCCGTGCGCAGCAGCACCTCGTCGCGCAGCCGGAAGCCCTTCGCGAGGGTGCGGGCGTCGTGCTCCGAGCGGATCAGGAAGTGGTCGAAGCGGTCGACGGCCGCCTGGAAGCGGTCCTGGCCGGCCTTGCCCTGCGCCTTGGTGCGGGGCTCGTGGAAGCCCATCCGCTTGAGCGCGGAGCCGTGCCAGGTCTGGATGTAGGTGGTGCCGGGGCGCTTGGTGAGGGCCAGCGGGAAGCCCTGGTTGTCGACCCAGAACTCGGCCTGCGCCAGCGCCCGCAGGTACGCCCAGCTCCAGCGCTTGACCAGGGTGGCTTCCTTGGGGAAGCCGGTGGGCTTGGCCCCGGCGTAGGACCAGACCGCCTCGAAGGGGACGCCCTGGCGGACCATCTCCTCGTAGATCGCCTTCGGGCTGTCGCTGTACTGCTTGCCCATGTGGCTCTCGAAGACGACCGTGCCCTTCTTGACGGGCAGCTTCGAGAAGACCTCGTGGTAGACCTTCACCTTCTGCTCGCCGGAGCCGAGGTTGCGGCGGGCCCGCAGGGCCCTGCGCAGGCTCCGCTTGACCAGGCCCGCGGTCCGCCCGTGCATGGCGCTGCCGATCAGCGTCTGGGTGCGCACGGCGGCGGCGCTCTCGGCGGTCAGGACGTAGGAGAGGTTGCCCTTCTTGGTGACCTCGGGCTCGAAGCGGTCGGAGACCAGCCGGGTCAGCCGCGGGCGCACGCGCAGCCGGGCCGCCGACTCCAGGTCCACCCCGCCGACCGAGACGCGGGTGGTCAGGCGGTCGTCGCCGGCCGTCAGCTTCAGGCGGACGTCCCAGACGGCGTCGATGATGCCGAGGGGGCGGACGGTGCTGCCGATGTCCGCGGTGGCGGTCCACTCGATCGTGTCACCGGCGTGGCGCACGGTTGCCACCGGGAAGCTGAATGAGCGGACGCCGATCTGCCGGCGGGCCCGGAACTCCAGCGAGGCCGTGAGTTCCGTTTCCGGGGCGATCCGGCCCAGCGGGTTCACGACCGCGCCGGACAGGGTGACGGTGCCGCGCCCGTCGTCCTCGTAGGAGGTCAGGCGGTTGCCGAGGCACAGGGAGGTGAGCGGGGCGGTGTGGAAGCCCTGCTCGGTCACGTCCAGTATCCGGCGGGCCTCGGGGTCGGCCGGGTCGTCGATGTGCTGCGCACACCAGTAGATCCGCCCGTCGCGCTCGGCGAGCGGCGAGGAGAGCCGGCCCTTGTTGGTCATCGCGTCGGCGGCCGGGAGCAGGTTGTCCCAGTCCTCCTTGCCCAGCAGGTAGGCGCAGATCGCCTGGAGGTACGTGACGTTCTCGTACGCGGCGGGGTCGATGCCGGCCAGGTAGCCGTTGGCGAGGCGGGCGAACTCCTGGCGGTAGGCGTCGCTCAGCAGGGGCAGGTCGCGCAGGTGCAGCACCAGGTCGTGCTTGAGGAACTTGGCGTCCTTCGCGGTCCGGATCCCAGTGTGGCCCTTGGCGGCCAGCAGCTCGTCGACGCGGCGGTGGATCTCCATCCGGTGGGCGAAGTTGGCGATCTCGTGGCGGCGGTTGCTGATCGACTTCGCCGCGGCCTTCTCCACCACGTTCCAGTAGTAGACGTGGTTCGGGATCAGGGTGATGCGGCGGGCGGCCACGTACGCCTGGGCGGAGAACAGCAGGTCCTCGTAGTGGATGCCGACCGGGAACTCCAGGCCCTGCTCCAGCAGGAACGCGCGCCGGTAGCACTTGTTCGTGGAGAGGGTGTCGTAGACCAGCAGGTCGGGGTCCTCGGTGATCGACTCCAGCGTGCGCGTGCGGGAGTAGATCCACGGGTACCACTCGGTGGTCTTGCCCCACCGGTTGTCGAGGTGCACGCGCACGCACATGCCGGAGACCAGGTCGGAACCGGTCCGCTCGGCAGCCGCCAGCATGTTGCGGCAGGCGTTCCGTTCCAGCACGTCGTCGCTGTCCAGGAACATGACGTACGTGCCGGTCGCCTGCTGGATGCCGTGGTTGCTACAGGGGACTGCGCTCCCCCGACTGGACTCGAACCAGTAACCTGCCGGTTAACAGCCGGCTGCTCTGCCAATTGAGCTACAGGGGATTGCTG
>NZ_JBEZBN010000057.1:0-39140 GCF_040647115.1 Streptomyces sp. NPDC044571 | reverse complement strand
CCGGACGCGCCCGGGCCGGGGCGGGTCGCGCTGTTCCGGGGGCCCCACTTCGGCGGAGCCCGCCCCGCCGGCGGGGGGCGCGGGCCCGAGAACCGGGCCCGGAGCAGAGGGGCCGGGGCTTTTGCCCCGGCCCCTCTGCGTGTGACCGGCCCCTCGTCTGTCCGGCCCCGGTGCGTGTCCGCGCCTCAGCGGGAGAAGAGCGGCTCGCCGGGCGGGACCGGGGCCGCCGCCGGGAGCAGCGCCAGGTCCAGCCCGCGCACCAGCCGGGCGCGCAGCGTCTCGTCGCCGGCCAGTGCCTGCGCGACCCGGCGGGCCGCCTCGGGGGCCTGCGCGTCCGCGGCCAACACGATCGCCAGGGTGCCGTCGGCGTCCGCCCCGCCGGGGCCCAGGTGGGCGCGGAGCACGGCGGGCTCCGCGGACACGGCGGCCCGTACGGCCTCTCGTACGGCGGGGTCGGCGAGCGGGTCGGCGTCGGTCCGGCCCTCGGCCAGCGCGAGCAGGGCGGAGCCGGTGAGCTGGTAGGTGACCGGGCCTGCCAGGTCCAGGACGAGGGTGTCGGCCTTCTCGTGGGCGGCGGCGGCCAGCGCCTGGTGCAGGGGGACGGCCACGGGCCGGGCGGCCGGGTCCCAGAGGGCCAGCGAGGCGGTCGAGGTGAAGGCCGGCAGCGCCCGCCGGTCCCCCGCCCGCAGGGTCGGGACGGCCATGTCGCTGGTCTTCTCCTGCTTCAGCCCGGTCACCGGGTCCGTCTCGACCTCGCCGAGGACGGCGACGACCGGGACCAGCAGGCGGGCGTCCTTGAGCGCGGCCAGTACCTCCGGCTCCTTCGCTCTGTCCTGCGACCAGGCGGCCAGGGCCGCGCTCAGCCGGGGATCGGCGGAGCCGTCGTCGTCGGAGAAGCCGGGGTCGGGAATGCTTTTGTTCGCCACAGTTACCCGACTGTATCCCGCCCCCGGCGGAAGCCCCGCGGGCGCCGTGCCAGTACGGCGGCCGGCACCAGCAGGGCCGCGCCCGCCACAGCGGCCGCGGTGATGGCGAGGCGGTGGCCGGGTCCGGGCGCGGCCGCCGGCTGGGGGCCGGGACCGAAGTAGGGCGACCCCGCCCCGACCGGGGTGGGGACGGGCGGCTCGGGGCGCAGTTCCTCGGCCGTCTGGAGGGCGGCGACGGGGTCCACCAGGCCGTGGCCGCGGGAGTCGTCCCGGCCGCCGGGCGGGGCGCCCGAGGCGGTGTCCTCCAGCAGCTTCTTGATCTGGGCCGGGGACAGGTCCGGGTGGGCGGCCTTGACGAGGGCCACGGCGCCGGAGACGAAGGCCGCGGCGGCGCTGGTGCCCCAGCCCTCGTAGTAGGAGCGGTCGGGGTCGGCGATGACCACGTCGACGCCGGGGGCGCTGACGGTGGCGTACCAGCTGCGGGTCGAGAAGGGCGCCTTCCGGCCGGCGCGGTCCACGGCGGTGACGGCGATGACGCCGGGGTACGCGGCCGGGTAGGAGGCGTGGTCGCCCTGGCGGCCGCCGTTGCCGGCCGAGGCGACGACCGCCACGCCCTTGGCGAGGGCGTACTGGACCGCCTCGTCCTCGGCGGCCTCGTGGTGGGCGGAGTCGCTGTCGTCGCCGAGGGAGAGGTTGATCACGTTCGCGCCGTGGTCGGCGGCCCAGCGGATGCCTTCGGCGAGGGCGCCGCCCTTGGTCTCGCGGGCCTTGGCCCGGCCCGGGTCGCCCTCCTCCAGGATCACCCGGACCGGGAGGATCTTGGCCTGGGGTGCGATGCCGAGGACGCCTTGGCCGCGGCTCGGGCCGTGGCCGTGCCCGGCGATGATCCCGGCCATGGCGGTGCCGTGCCGGGCCCAGGAGCGGTCGCCGCGGCCGGCGCCCATGCCGATCAGATCGGCGCCTTCGAGGACCTGTCCCGCGAGGTCGGGGTGGGTGGAGTCGACACCGGTGTCGAGGACGGCGACGGTCACCCCGTCGCCCTGGGTGGTGCCCCAGGCCTCCTCCGCCCGCAGGGCCGTCAGGCCCCATTGGCGGTCTCGTATGGCGTCGGCGCAGGCGGGCGGCGCGGCGGTGCCGACGAAGAGGGCGGCGAGGGCGGTGACGGTGGAGAGGGAGGTGAGGGCGCCGGTGCGGGCGCGGGTACGGATACGGGTACGGGTACGGGTGCGGGTGCGGGCCGTGGTCACCGGGCGGGCTCCGGGGTGGCGGGGGCCGTGAGGGTGTGGAGGGTGCGCTCCATGGCCGTGGCGACGGCCTTGGCCTCGTGGCCGAGGCCCGCCTGGGCGACGGCTCCGGTGGCGTCCTTGCGCATGGCCTCCTCGGCGGGGCGCGGGGCGTCCACGGGGCGGCCGTCGGTGAAGGCGGAGACGGTGTAGAGGACGATCGGGCCCTCGGGGAGCACGGAGGCGGTCCAGGCGGCGCGCCGGCCGTCCGCGAAGCCGTAGCCGGGGGGCGCGGTGAAGTGGCCGCCGAGGGCGGCCATGGCGGGGGCGTCGGCGGGGGTGAACACCATCCCGACGGTGACGAGGGAGCTGCGAGTGGCGTCGGTGTAGGTGGCGCGCAGGACGCGGGTGCAGCCGGTGGGGACCAGGGCCGCCTGCCAGGCCGGGGCCAGCGCCGGGCCGCACTCGGCGTCGGGGGCCAGGGCGACGCGAGTCCAGCTCCGGTCGGCCCCGCCGGGGCCGGCGTCGGGGCCGGCGAGGACGGGCGGGAAGAGGGTGTCGACGGGGGTGGCCCGCCAGAGGGAGCCGGCGCGGCGGTAGACGGCCTCGGCCGTCGGGGGGCGGTGGGCGGCGCGGTGGTCGGCCCAGGCGGTGAGGGCGGCCCCGCAGAGGAGGACGAGGCCGAGGAGGGCGCAGAGGGGGGCGGGGGTGGGGCGGCGGTGCCGAGGGGGGTGGTGCTCGGGGTCGGGCTCCGGGCCGGACCCGGCCAGGACCGCATGCGGTGTCGACGTGGTCATCCGGCGGCTCCGCCCCCCGTTCCGTACGGCTGCCTCCGGCCACTCTACGCGCCTTCCGGCCACCCGAACCGGCCGCGCGCCCGACCTGCCCGGCCCGGCCGCGCGCCCCGGCCGCCGTCGATCCCCCGGGCGGCTCGGCATCGGTGAGCCGCGGACTGGCCCTGGCGGGACGGTGGTGCTCGGGCGAACCGGCCTGCCCGGGCGGGCTCCGCGCCGGCGGGGTGCCCCTGGACGGGACCGGTCTGTGGTGGGGCGGTGCCACTCCGGAAGTTCGTCTCGGCTCGCGGATCCTGGCGGGATCGCGGGCTGACTCGGCGGTGACCGCTCATCCTCGACTCACCACCGCAGTGTCCCCACCCCACCCGCCGATGCCACGACCCAGCCGGAGCCCCGCCGCACGCCCCGGCCTTGAGGCACCGGCCCGGCCAATCCAGCCCCGCCGGCGTTTGAGGCGCGGGGGCTCGGGGGCCGGCCCCCGCAACAGCGCCGCACACGACCCACGGACCCCGCCCCCAACCATGCGGCACCGGCCGCCAAACCAGCCCCGCCGGCGTTTGAGGCGCGGGGGGCCGGGGGCTACCCAGGGGTAATGCGGCGTGGCAAGCTGCGCCGCATGAATCTTCACGGGGACCGGGCCCGGTACGACCGGGCCACCGCGCATCTCGACGCCCCCCTGGCCATCGTGGACCTCGACGCGTTCGACGCCAACGCCGACGACCTCGTCCGCCGCGCCGCGGGCAAGCCGGTGCGGGTCGCCAGCAAGTCGGTGCGCTGCCGGGCGCTCCTCGAACGGGTCCTGGCCCGGCCCGGGTTCGCCGGGACCATGTCGTACACCCTCGCGGAGTCGGTCTGGCTGGCCAGGTCCGGGTTCGAGGACGTCCTGCTGGCCTATCCCTCCGCCGACCGCGCCGGCTTCGCCGAACTCGCGGGTGATCCGAAGCTGGCCGCCGCCGTCACGGTCATGGTGGACGACCTCGCGCAGCTGGAGCTGATCGACCGGGCCCGGGACGGCGGGTCCCAGGAGATCCGGGTCTGCCTGGAGTTGGACACCGCGCTGCACCTGCTCGGCGGCAGGATCCGCGTGGGCGCCCGGCGTTCGCCGTTGCGGGAGCCGGCCCAGCTCGCGGAACTCGCCCGTGCGGTCGCGGCCCGGCCGGGATTCCGGGTGGTGGGGCTCATGGGGTACGAGGGCCATGTCGCCGGGGTCGGGGACGCGCTGGCCGGACGGCCGCTGCGGTCCCGGGCCATCCGGCTCATGCAGGGCGCGGCCCGCAAGGAGCTCGCGGCCCGTCGCGCCGAGACCGTACGGGCCGTGCGGGCGGTGGTGCCGGACCTGGAGTTCGTCAACGGCGGCGGCACCGGCAGCGTCCAGCAGACCGCCGCCGAGGAGGCGGTCACCGAGATCGCCGCCGGGTCGGGGCTGTACGTACCGCGGCTGTTCGACAACTACACCTCGTTCCGGGGCCGTCCGGCGGCGCTCTTCGCGCAGCCGGTGGTCCGGCGGCCCGGGGTGGGGGTGGTCACGGTGCTCGGCGGGGGCTACCCGGCCTCCGGTGCGGCTGGCCCGGACCGGCTGCCGGAGCCGTATCTGCCGCCGGGTCTGCGCTACGACCCGCAGGAGGGCGCGGGCGAGGTGCAGACGCCGCTGCTCGGCTGCCCGGCCGACGACCTGCTGATCGGCGACCGGGTCTGGTTCCGGCACGCCAAGGCCGGTGAGCTGTGCGAGCGGTTCGACGTGCTGCACCTCGTGGAGGGTGACCGGGTGGCCGCTTCCGTGCCGACGTACCGGGGCGAGGGGCGGACCTTCCTCTAGAAGACGGTGTCCGTCTGGTCGGGGATGACGCTGGTGTCGCCCCGGCGGACGGGGCCGGGTGTGCCGTCGTGGTCGGTGTAGCCCGTGCTCGCGCACGGGTAGGGCGTGGTTTTCCGCTTCTTCGGCTCGATGAACATGGGGTTCACGATCCACTTGCCGTCGCTGTTGTCGTAGGCGCGGCACATGAGTTCGTTCTTGTTGCGGTTGACGACGAGCCGCAGGGCGGTCGCGTCCCGCAGGAATGAGATGTCGGTGTCGGAGTCGCCCGCGGCGAACACCTGGCGGCGGGCGGGGGGCTGGACCTTTTCGGCGGCGGCGCCCCGGACGCCGAAGACCTCCTGGTTGATCCAGCAGCGCTTGCCGTCGATGTACGTGATCATCGTGTCGGCGCCGTCCTCGACGGATCCGCAGCCCTGGAGGTGGGAGGTGAACCTCCCGCCGCGGGTGGTGGTGTTGCGGATGCCGATGACGTGGTCGGGGCCGATTCCGACGCCCTTGGCCCAGACCTCGACGACCGGCTGGGGCGAGGCCGAACTGATCCAGACGTCGAAGCCGGCCTGCTGGAGGCTCCTGATCAGGTCCTGCTGCTGGTCGTAGTAGCGGACCCAGCCGGTGGCGGTGCCACTGCCGACCTGCTGCCTGGTGCCGACGGGCGCGGCGAGGTTCTCCGCGCGGGCGGCGGCCGCGAAGGCGCGGACCTCGCGTGCGGTCCAGCCCTGCATCAGCTGGGGCAGCCAGGCGTACGCGGGTTCGGTCGTGCGGTGGTCCCATCCGGCGAAGGCGGCGGCGCCCGCGCGGGTCGCGGAGGTGCCGTACACCGCGGCGAGTTCGTCGGCGCAGCCGGCGCCCTCGGGGGTGCCGGTGGGCAGCGGGGCGCCGGGGGCGGCGAGGGCGCCGCAGGCGTCGGCGAGGGCGCGGGCGGCGTCCGGGGTGAGGTGGCGGCTGGTGGTGGACCAGTCTCCGGCGGCGGGTTGGCGGATCTTCCCGTTGCGCAGCAGCCAGTACAGGGTGGCGTCGCCGACGTCGTTCTTGACGACGGTGTTGTCCCAGTCGAAGACGGCGACGGGCCGGGTGCGGGCGGGACGGTACGGGCTGCAGGCGCCGTACTGGTCGATCAGCTGCTGGAGCCTTGCCTGGTTGTCCCCGTACCAGCCGGTCGCGAGCTCCGGGGTGGTGCAGGGGGCGCCCGGACGGGCCGCCTGGGCGGCGGGCGCGGTGGCGACGAGCGCCGCGGCGGCCAGGGCGGCGGCCCCGGCGGCGGCCGGGAGCCGCCGGGCGGTGGTGGATCGGGTCACTGAGGTGGTCTCTCCTGGTTCCGGTGAAGATCATCACGGACGGTGGAGCACGACAGCCGGGCGTCGTGCGACGCCCGGCTGCGTGGGGATGGAGTACGGGTGAACGCTCGGCGGGGTCGGCTCGCGGGCCCGCCGCCGGAACCGGTTTAGAGGGGCGTCACGTACGCGCCGGAGATGCCGCCGTCGACCAGGAAGTCGGTGGCGTTGATGAAGGAGGAGTCGTCGCTGGCGAGGAAGGCGACGGCGGCCGCGATCTCGGTGGGCTCGGCGAACCGGCCCAGCGGGATGTGGACGAGGCGGCGGGCGGCCCGCTCCGGGTCCTTGGCGAAGAGCTCCTGCAGCAGCGGGGTGTTGACCGGCCCCGGGCACAGGGCGTTGACCCGGATGCCCTCGCGGGCGAACTGCACGCCGAGCTCACGGGACATGGCGAGCACGCCGCCCTTGGATGCGGTGTAGGAGATCTGGGAGGTGGCGGCGCCCATGATCGCCACGAAGGAGGCGGTGTTGATGATGGAGCCGCGGCCCTGGCGCTGCATGTAGGGCAGGGCGGCCTTGCAGCACAGGTAGACGGAGGTGAGGTTGACGTCCTGGACGCGCTTCCAGGCCTCCAGGCCGGTGGTGAGGATGGAGTCGTCGTCGGGGGGCGAGATGCCCGCGTTGTTGAAGGCGACGTCGACGGAGCCGTAGGTGTCGAAGGCGGTCTTGAAGAGGGCCTCGACCTCCTCGGGGCTGGTGACGTCGACCTTCACGAAGGTGCCGCCGACATCCTCGGCGGCGGCCTTGCCCGCGGTCTCGTCGATGTCGCCGCAGACGACGTTGGCGCCCTCGGAGGCCAGGCGCCGGGCGGCGGCGAGGCCGATTCCGCTGCCGGCTCCGGTGATGACGGCGGTGCGGCCGACCAGGCGGCGGCAGACGATCTCTTCGGTGCTCTGGCTGGTCATGTTCTTCAGGCCTCCGTGCTGATGAAGACGTTCTTGGTCTCGGTGAATGCGGTGAGGGCGTCGGGGCCGAGCTCGCGGCCGAGGCCGGACTGCTTGTAGCCGCCGAAGGGGGTCCAGTAGCGCACGCTGCTGTGGGAGTTGACGGACAGGTTGCCCGCGGCGACGGCGCGCGAGACGCGCAGGGCGCGACCGATGTCGCGGGTCCAGAGGGAGCCGGAGAGGCCGTACTCGGTCGCGTTGGCCAGGCGTACGGCGTCCTCCTCGTCCTCGAAGGGCAGGACGACGGCGACCGGGCCGAAGACCTCCTCGGCCGCCACGGGCGCGGTGGGGTCCACGCCGGTGACGAGGGTCGGGGGGTACCAGAAGCCGGGGCCCTCGGGGGCGGTGCCGCGGATCGCGGTGAGGTCGTCGGTGACGTACGACCGTACGCGGTCCAGTTGCGCGCGGGAGATCAGCGGCCCCATCTGGGTCTTCTCGTCGGCCGGGTCACCGACGCGGACGTTTTCGATCTCCGGGGCGAGCAGTTCCAGGAAACGGTCGTACGCGGTCCGCTGGACGAGGATCCGGGTGCGGGCGCAGCAGTCCTGGCCGGTGTTGTCGAGGAAGGCCATGGGGGCCGCGGCCGCGGCTGCTTGGAGGTCGGCGTCGGCGAAGACGATGTTGGGGCTCTTGCCGCCGAGTTCGAGGGTGACCCGCTTCACCCGTTCGGCGCACTTGGCCATGATCTGCTTGCCGACCCGGGTGGAGCCGGTGAAGACGATCTTCGCCACGCCGGGGTGTTCGACGAGCGCGTCGCCCGCGACCGCTCCGCGGCCGGGGAGCACCTGGAAGAGGTGCTCGGGGATCCCGGCTTCGAGGGCGAGTTCGGCGAGGCGCAGCGCGGTGAGGGGGGTGGTCTCGGCGGGCTTGAGGAGGACGGCGTTGCCCGCGGCGAGCGCCGGGGCCAGTCCCCAGGCGGCGATCGGCAGGGGGAAGTTCCACGGGGCGATGACACCGATGACGCCGAGGGGTTCGAGGAAGGTGACGTCGATGCCTCCGGCGACAGGGATCTGGCGACCGGAGAGCCGTTCCACTCCCCCGGCGGCGAAGTCGAGCAGGTCGCGGACGTTGCCGGCTTCCCAGCGGGCGTTGCCGATGGTGTGGCCGGCTTCGCGGACCTCCAGCTGGGCCAGTTCCTCGATGTGCTCGTCGACCACGGCGGCGAACCGGCGCAGCAGCCGGGCCCGGTCGGCGGGGGCCGCCGCTGCCCAGCCGCGCTGGGCAGCGGCGGCTCGGGCGACGGCGGCATCGACATCGTCCCGTGTGGCGGCCGGGACGATGGCGACGATTTCCTCGGTGGCCGGATTCAGCACCGTCAAATTGAATGGGGCCAGCGCATCGGACACGTGGTGCCTCTCAGACGTTCGGTTGCGAGGTGGGCCGGGAGGGCCGGGGGCCTGGGGCCGGGGCGGACGGTGCTCAGAGGCGTTCGAAGGAGCGGCGCAGCTCCCAGTCGGTGACCGCGGAGTCGTACGCGTCCAGTTCGACGCGGGCCATGTTGCGGTAGTGGGCGACCACTTCGGGGCCGAACGCGGATTTGGCGATCTCGCTGTTCTCCCAGAGCTCGGCGGCTTCGCGCAGGGTGGTGGGGACGTGGGCGAAGTCGGCCGTGTAGGCGTTGCCCGCGCAGGCCTCGGGCAGTTCGAGGCGGTTCTCGATGCCGTAGATCCCGGCCGCGACCAGCCCGGCGACGGCGAGGTAGGGGTTGACGTCACCTCCGGGGAGGCGGTTCTCGAAGCGCATGGAGCGGCCGTGGCCGACGACCCGGAGCGCGCAGGTGCGGTTGTCCAGGCCCCAGGCGACGGCGGTCGGTGCGAAGGATCCCGGCCGGAAACGCTTGTACGAGTTGATGTTCGGGGCGTAGAGAAGGGAGAAGTCGCGCAGCGCGGCCAGCTGGCCGGCCAGGAAGTGTCGCATCACCGGTGACATTCCGTGTTCCGGGCCGTGTCCGTCTCCGGCCATCACGTTGCGTCCGTCGGCGTCGCTGAGCGAGAGGTGGATGTGACAGGAGTTGCCCTCGCGCTCGTCGAACTTCGCCATGAAGGTGAGCGAGACGCCTTCCTGGGAGGCGATCTCCTTCGCCCCGGTCTTATAGACGGCGTGCTGGTCGCAGGTGGTCAGGGCCTCGTCGTAGCGGAAGGCGATCTCGTGCTGGCCGAGGTTGCACTCCCCCTTCGCCGACTCGACGGTCAGGCCTGCGGCCTGCATCTCGTTGCGGATGCGGCGCAGCAGGGGCTCGATGCGGCCGGTCCCGAGGACGGAGTAGTCGATGTTGTACTGGTTGGCGGGGGTCAGGCCGCGGTAGTTCGCGTTCCAGGCCTGCTCGTAGGTGTCCTGGAAGACCATGAACTCCAGCTCGGTGCCGACCATGGCCGTGTACCCATGCTCGGCGAGGCGCTCCAGCTGGCGGCGCAGGATCTGCCGGGGCGCGGCCACGACCGGGGAGCCGTCGTTCCAGGCGAGGTCGGCGAGGAGGAAGGCGCTGCCGGGGTTCCAGGGGAGGCGGCGCAGGGTGGCGAGGTCGGGGTGCATGGCGAAGTCGCCGTAGCCGCGGTCCCAGGAGGACATCTCGTATCCGTCGACGGTGTTCATGTCGGTGTCGACGGCGAGGAGGTAGTTGCAGCCCTCGGTGCCGTGTTCGAGGACCTCGTCGAGGAAGAAGCGTGCGGCGAACCGCTTGCCCTGGAGCCGCCCCTGCATGTCGGGGAAGGCCAGGACGACGGTGTCGATCTCACCGCTGGCGACGAGGGCGCGAAGCTCCTCGGGCACGAGCGGCGGCTTGCGGTCTACCACTGGAATCTCTCCTTCGGTGAGCCGAGGGGGCCTAAGGTATTGAACAGAACCATTGCTTGGGAAGAGGAGGGGCCGAGATGACCGGCACGGCGAGTGAAGGCGGCGCGATCGCGCGGCTGAATCCGGTGTTGCGACAGGTGCGGGCGGGCAACGGTTTCGAGGAGGCGCTGGAGCAGATCCTCCAGGTGGTCCGGCTGGGCCTGGTGCCCGGCGGCGAACGACTCCCGCCCGAGCGCGAGTTGGCGGAGCGGATGGGGATCAGCCGGGTCACCCTGCGCGAGGTGCTGAAGGTACTCCAGGACCAGGGCCTGGTGGAGGCGCGGCGCGGGCGGTACGGCGGGACGTTCGTGCTGCCGCGCCCCGATCCCCCGGCCGGCGGCACCGAGGACGAGCTCCGTCGGCGCGTGGTGGGCGTGGACATCGAGGACGTCCTGCGCTTCCGCGAGGTCCTGGAGGTGGGGGCGGCCGGCCTGTGCGCGGCGCAGGGGCTGTCCGAGGAGGACGGCGAACGGCTGCTCGGCGCGCTGGCGGCCACGCACGACGCGCCGCTCACCGACTACCGCCGCCGGGACACCCTCTTCCACCTCACCCTGTGCGAACTCGCCGGCTCCGCCACCCTGACGGCCCAGTACGCCGCCGTCCGGGCCACCGTGAACGACCTGCTGGACTGCATCCCCCTGCTGGTGCGCAACCTGGAGCACTCGCAGCAGCAGCACAGCGCGCTCGTCGAGGCGGTGCTGGAGCGGGACGCGGACGCGGCGCGTGAGGTGATGCGCGAGCACTGCTGCGGCACGGCGGCGCTGCTGCGGGGATTCCTGGCCTGAGGGAGGCTTTCGTAACCGCTGTTTAACGCAAGGGTCTTGCGCTCTCCACTCTCCGCCCGCAAAGGTACGCCCCACAACCATTGCTGAGGCAGGAGTGCACATGGCCGACGACACCGAGGCACGGCTCGCAGTCGCGCCCGAATCCCCCACCCCCTCCGGCAGCGGGGGCGACGGCTACCTGGAGCGCCGTACGCTGCGCCGCGGCAGCGCCGGCTGGCTGCTGCTCACCGGTCTGGGCGTCGCGTACGTCGTCTCCGGCGACTTCTCCGGCTGGAACGTCGGCCTCGCCCAGGGCGGCTTCGGCGGGCTCGCCCTCGCCACCGTCCTGATGGGCGCGATGTACGCCTGCCTCGTCTTCTCTCTCGCGGAGCTGTCCGCGATCCTGCCGACGGCGGGCGGCGGCTACGGTTTCGCCCGCCGCGCCCTGGGCACCTGGGGCGGCTTCCTCACCGGCACCGCGATCCTCATCGAGTACATCCTCGCGCCCGCCGCGATCGCCATCTTCATCGGCGACTACGTCGAATCCCTGGACCTCTTCGGCCTCACCTCCGGCTGGCCCGTCTACCTGGCCTGCTTCGCGGTGTTCATCGGCATCCACCTGTGGGGCGTGGGCGAGGCGCTGCGCTTCTCGCTCGTCGTGACCGCGGTGGCCGTGCTCGCGCTGATCGTCTTCGCGGCCGGCGCGTTCACCGGCTTCGACGCCGGCCGCCTCGACGACATCGCGGTCGACACCACCGCCTTCGGCTCGGGCTCCTGGCTGCCGCTGGGGGTGCTCGGCATCTGGGCCGCCTTCCCCTTCGGCATGTGGTTCTTCCTCGGCGTCGAGGGCGTACCGCTCGCGGCCGAGGAGGCCAAGGACCCGGTCCGCTCCATGCCGCGCGCCCTGTCGATCTCCATGGGCATCCTCGTGCTGCTCGCGCTGATCACCTTCCTGGCCTCGACCGGAGCGCGCGGCGCCGATGCCATCAAGGACGCCGGCAACCCGCTGGTCGTCGCCCTGGAGGGCGACCCCGACCTGTCCTGGCTCAAGACCTTCGTCAACTACGCGGGCCTGGCCGGGCTCGTGGCCTCGTTCTTCTCCCTCATCTACGCCGGGTCGCGCCAGCTGTTCGCCCTGTCCCGGGCCGGCTACCTGCCGCGCTTCCTGTCCCTGACCTCCCGCCGCAAGGCCCCGTACCTGGGGCTGCTCATCCCCGGCGCGATCGGCTTCGCGCTGGCGGCGGCCACCGGGAACGGCCCGCGCATGCTCAACATCGCGGTGTTCGGCGCGACCATCTCGTACGCGCTGATGGCCCTGTCCCACATCGTGCTGCGCAGGCGGGAGCCGGGCCTGGAGCGGCCGTACCGTACGCCCGGCGGCATCGCCACCTCGTCGGTGGCGTTCGTCCTCGCCCTGTCGGCACTCGTCGCCACCTTCCTGGTGGACAAGGACGCGGCATTCATCGCCCTGGGTGTGTACGCCGTCGCCCTCGTCTACTTCGGGTTCTACAGTCGCCACCACCTCGTCGCCTCCGCGCCGGAGGAGGAGTTCGCGGCGCTGGCGCAGGCCGAGGCCGAGCTCACCCGCGACTGACCCGTACCGCTCGACCCGACCCTTCCCCGCCCCTTTCGGAGGTAGCCACCGTGCCCAGGCCGCTCATCGGCATCACCACCTACGTGGAGGAATCCACCCGCTTCCGGGTGTGGGACGTCCCGGCCTCCCTGGTGCCCACGGGCTACTACGAGCTCGTACAGGCGGCCGGCGGGGCGGCGGTCCTGCTCCCGCCGGACGACCCGGCGGCGGCAGCGGAGGTGCTCGGCCGGGTGGACGGGCTGGTCGTCGCGGGCGGCCCGGACCTGGACCCGGCCCGCTACGGCGCCGACCGGGACCCGCGTACGGGGCCTGCGGCCACGCAGCGCGACGACTGGGAACTCGCCCTGATCTCGGCGGCGTTGGCGGCGGGCAAGCCCCTGCTGGGCATCTGCCGGGGCATGCAGGCGCTGAACGTGGCCCTGGGGGGCACGCTGGTCCAGCACATCGACGGACACGTGGAGGCTCCGGGGGTGATGTCCTGGCACCCCGTCCGACCGGTCGCGGGCACGCGGTACGCGCAGCTGGTCCCGGAGGAGGCGGAGGTCCCGACCTACCACCACCAGGCCGTAGACCGCCTGGGCGAGGGGCTGATCGCCTCGGCCCATGCCGAGGACGGCACGGTGGAGGCCGTGGAACTCCCGGACTCCGCCCGCTGGGTGCTGGGCGTGCAATGGCACCCGGAACGCGACAAGGACACCCGCGTCCTGGCCTCCCTGGTGGAGGCCTCGGCCGCTCCCCGCTGACGGCCCTGCCCACCGGCGCCCGCGGCCGCGGGGGCAGACGGGCGAAGCCGGTCGGCGGGGGGGCGACCTGCGCGGCCGGGTGCGCTGATGACTCAGGCTCGCCGACGGTTCAGGCGTGCTGAGGCGTTTCCTCCCTCATGGCCGACGTGAGCTGCTCCCGCAGCTCCGGACCCGCCGTGTGCCCGTGCACGGACACGGCGTGCTCCTCCGCGGCGCGGAGCAGCTCCGCCTCCTCGCCCGCCATGAAGAGGCTGCAGTTCGATTCGCTTGGGAACTCCCGGCAGTCGATCATCTTGCGCATGATGCGCCTCCTCGGATGCGACTGCCTCCATTGTCGGACGGATCCGCCGAGGGGGCGAACACGGCGCCGGGCCGGCCGGGCCGCGGGCGGGGAGTCGGCGGCGCCGGTCAGGCCGGGGTGCGGGTGAGGGAGAGCAGGTCGCGGGCCGGTCCCGCCGGGCGGGAGCCCGTGGGCCAGACCGCGCGGAGGGCGCGGTCCAGCGCGGCGCCGGCCACCGGGACCGCCACCAGGCGGCGCGCCGCCAGCTCGTCGCCCACCGCCAGCTCCGACAGGACGCAGGGCCCCGCCCCGCTCACCGCCGCGGCCTTGACGGCGGTGGTGGAGGCGAGCTCCAGCAGCGGCTCCGCGAGGCCCCCGGAGTCCGCCAGGGCCGCGTCCAGTACCTGCCGCGTCCCCGACCCCCGCTCCCGCAGGATCAGCGGCGTTCCCGCGAGCTCCGCCGCCTCGATCCCCCGGGAGCGCCGCGCCCACCGGTGGCCGGGGGCCACCGCCACCACCAGCCGGTCCTGCGCGATCACCACCGCGTCCAGCCCCTCCGGCACCGTCAGACCCTCCACGAAGCCGAGGTCCGCCTCGTGGGCGAGCACGCGCTCGGCGACGACCGCCGAGTTCCCGGCGTGCAGCGACACGGCGGTCCCCGGCCGCTGCCCGCGCAGGGCGATCAGCCAGCCGGGCAGCAGGTACTCCGCGATGGTCATACTGGCGGCCACCCGCAGCCGCGAGTCCCGCCGCCCGCGCAGCGCCTGCGCACCCGCGTCGAAGGCCTCCGCGGCCTCCACCACCCGCCGGGCCCAGTCGGTGACCAGCGCACCCTCCGCCGTCAGGGTCGACCCGCGCGGCGAGCGGTCCACCAGCGCCACCCCCAGGCGTGCCTCCATGGCGCGGATCCTGCTGCTCGCGGCGGGCTGGGTGATGCCCATCCGCTTGGCCGCGCCGCTCAGGCTGCCGGCCCGGGCCACCGCGAGCAGCAGCTCCAGCGCGCCCAGGTCCGGTACCCGGTGCGCCAGCGGAACCCACTCCCCGTCAGTCATAAAGTCAGTTTATGACCTCATAGGGAGATGGCCTCTGCCGCCCGGCGGTGTCCGGCACGAGCCTGGGCCCATGGCCACCACCGTCGTACGACCCCGTCCAACCACCCCCCGGACCCCCCAGGCCCACAAGGCCTTCCCGGCACTCCGCCACCTCGGCCCCAACTGGTACGCCTCCATCATGGGCACGGCGATCGTCGCCAACGCCGGCGCGACCCTCCCGTACCAGGCCCCCGGCCAGCGGGCGGCCTGCCAGGTCGTCTGGGCGCTGTCCGCCCTGGCCCTCGCCGTCCTCCTCACCGCCCGCGCACTGCACTGGCTCCACCACCGCGACCAGGCCCGCGCCCACCTCCTCGACCCCGCCGTGGCCCCCTTCTACGGGTGCCTCTCGATGGCCCTGCTGGCGGTCGGCGCCGGCACCCTCCTCGTCGGGAGGGATCTGGTCGGGGAGGGCGCCGCGGTCGCCGCGGACGCGGTCCTCTTCACCGCCGGCACCGCCGTCGGCCTGGTCATGGCCGTCGCCGTGCCCTACCTGATGGTCGTGCAGCACCGGGTCGAGGCCTCCCAGGCCACCCCTGTCTGGCTGCTTCCCCTGGTGGCCCCGATGGTCTCCGCCGCCGTGGGCCCGCTGCTGATACCCCACCTGCCCGCCGGCCAGCCCCGCGAGGCGCTCCTGCTGGCCTGCTACGCCATGTTCGGCATCAGCCTGCTGGCCGTCCTGGTGATGCTGCCGCTCGTCTTCGGCCGGTTGATCACGGGCGGGCCGCTCCCGTCGGCCCTGACCCCCACGCTGTTCCTGGTCCTCGGCCCCCTCGGCCAGTCCACCACCGCCGTCAACCAGCTCGCCGACGCGGCCCCCCGCGCGATCGACGCCCCCTACGCCGGAGCGCTCGCCGCCTTCGCCGTCGTCTACGGGGTGCCCGTGATGGGGTTCGCCCTGCTGTGGCTGGCTCTCGCCGCCTCGCTGCTGGTCCGGGCCGCCCGGGACGGCATGGGCTTCGCGATGACCTGGTGGGCCCTGACCTTCCCCGTCGGCACCTGCGTCACCGGCGCCGCCGGCCTGGCCCGCCACACCGGCCTGACCGCCTTCGCCTGGCTGGCCGCGGGCCTCTTCCTGGCCCTGCTCACCGCCTGGCTGCTCGCCGCCGGCCACACCCTGCGCGGCCTGCGCACCGGCCGGCTGCTCCCCCGCTAGCCGCAGCTCAGCAGGCCATGCGCAGGGCGGCGGCCAGCGCCTGCGGGGCCTGCGCCAGGGAGGGGCCGTACCAGGTCAGCGCACGGCCGTCGACGAGCGCGGCCGGACGGCCCGGGAACGCCTCCGGGCCGTCCTCGCGCGTGAAGCGGTACGGCTCGTCGGGCAGCACCACCAGATCGCAGTCGACGGCGGCCAGCTCCGCCACCGGTATCCGCGGATACCGCTCCGGGTGGCCGGCGTACACGTTGCGCACCCCCAGCCGCGCGAGCAGGTCCCCGGCGAAGGTGTCGCGGCCCAGCACCATCCAGGGGCGCCGCCAGACCGGTACGAACGCGCGCAGCGGGCCCACGGGCTCCGTCCCGGCCCACGCCGCCTCGGCCTCGTCCAGCCACTCGGGCCTCGCCAGACCCAGGGCTCCCACCAGCACCCGGTCCAGCTCGGTCAGTGCCTGCGGCAGCGAGCGGATCTCCGTGACCAGCACCTCCAGGCCGGCTGCCCGCAGCGCGGCGAGGTCGGGGGCGCGGTTCTCCTCCTCGTTGGCGATCACCAGGTCCGGGCGCAGCTCCGCGATCCGCCGCACGTCCGGGTTCTTGGTGCCTCCGATGCGCACCGCACCCCGCTCCTCCAGGCCCGCGGGATGGGTGCACCAGTCGGTGACCCCGACCAGCAGGCCGGGCGCGGTCACCGCCACCGCCTCGGTCAGCGAGGGCACCAGCGAGACGACCCGCATCCCGGTCAGTGACCCGGGGAGGGCGGCTCGGAGGTCGCGTGGATGTGCTCGCCGACCGCCACGACCAGGAACCGGGTGTCCTCGCTGACCGCCCGCCAGCGGTGGCGCACGCCGCCGGACAGGAACAGCGCGTCCCCGCTCTCCAGCCGGTAGGCCCGCCCCTCCGCCTCCACCTGGCAGGCGCCCGAGACCACGTACATCAGCTCGTCGTTGCGGTGCTGGTACTCGCGGCCCGCGTCCTGGTCCCCGCTGAATTCAAGCGCGTGCAGCTGGTGGTGGCCGCGGACGAGGGGGCGTACGCCCGGGACCGGGGTGAGACCGGAGTCGTCCCCGGCCCGCACCAGGTCGACGGTGCGGGCGGTGTCGGACGCGGCCAGCAGCTCGACGGCCGTGGTCTCCAGCGCGTCGGCCACCCGTTCGAGGGACCGCATGCTGGGCCGGGCCCGCTCGTTCTCTATCTGGCTCAAGAAGGGCACCGACAGGCCGCTGCGCGCCGAAACGGCGGCGAGGGTGAGATGGAGCGCCCGGCGCCGTTTGCGGACGGCGACGCCCACCCGGAGCGGTTCCTTGGCGTCCTTCTCCCGCTCCTTGTCTTCCCTGTCGTACGAGCCGTCCCTGTCGTCCATGGCGGGGCTGCCCTCCCCTTGTCCTGGTCCGTCGCACATCGGTGTGCTGTAAGCACCTTACGCAGCAACCGCCTCCGGTTTCGCGCGCAAGAGCCCTCCAGGCTACGCCCCGGCGGAAACTCGCGTGCCACTTGCGATCACTCTTGCGGCCACTTCCCGTGCTCCCGGCCGTAACCGGGCGCCGTCGGCGGGGTGCGGCATCATCGTCGTCGTGACGACGACTCGACGCCTGATGCTCCTGGACACCGCCTCCCTCTACTTCCGCGCGTACTTCGGTGTGCCGGACTCCGTGAAGGCGCCCGACGGTACGCCGGTCAACGCCGTGCGCGGACTGCTCGACATGATCGGGCGGCTGGTCCAGGACCACCGCCCCGACGATCTGGTGGCGTGCATGGACGCCGACTGGCGGCCGCACTGGCGGGTGGAGCTGATCCCCTCGTACAAGGCCCACCGGGTCGCCGTGGAGACCGAGACCGGCCCGGACGTGGAGGAGACCCCGGACACCCTGGCCCCGCAGGTGCCGATCATCGAGGCGGCGCTGGACGCGTTCGGCATCGCCCGTGTGGGGGTCGCCGGGTACGAGGCGGACGATGTGATCGGCACGCTGACCGCCCGCGCCACCGGCCCGGTGGACATCGTCACCGGCGACCGGGACCTGTACCAGCTGGTGGACGACGCCCGGCAGCGGCGCGTGCTGTACCCGATCAAGGGCGTCGGATCGCTCCAGGTCACCGACGAGGCCTGGCTGCGGGCGAAGTACGGGGTGGACGGCCCGGGCTATGCGGACCTTGCACTGCTGCGCGGCGACCCGAGCGACGGCCTGCCCGGGGTCCCCGGCATCGGCGAGAAGACCGCGGCGAAGCTCCTGGACGCGTACGGCAGCCTGGCCGGGATCATCGCGGCCGTCGACGACCCGAAGTCGGGGCTGACCCCGGCCCAGCGCAAGCGGCTGGACGAGTCCCGGGCCTATCTGGCGGTGGCCCCGAAGGTGGTCCGCGTGGCCTCGGACGTGCCGCTGCCCCAGTTCGACCCGGCCCTCCCGACCGTCCCGGCGGAGCCGGACGTCGTCGACGCCCTTGCGCGCCGGTGGGGCCTGGGCGGAGCGGTGGCCCGCCTGGGCAGCGCACTTCGCCTTTGAAGTGCTAACTTAGGTACGCCTAAGTTTCAGGGGAGTCAGGGGAGACGCCGTGGCTGAAGGACGCGCCCGCATGGTCGAGACCGCTGTCGTCGTGCGCACCGAGCGGCTGACGCCGCACATGGTGCGGCTGGTGCTCGGCGGTGCCGGACTGGCCCGGTTCGGGGCGGGCGAGTTCACCGACCACTACGTCAAGATCCTGTTCGCGCCCGAGGGCGTCACCTACCCCTCCCCGTGGGACCTGGACCGGATCCGCGCCGAGTACCCGCGCGAGGCCTGGCCGCGGCAGCGGGCGTACACGGTCCGTGCGTGGGACCCCGTGCACCAGGAGCTGACCCTCGACTTCGTGGTCCACGGCGACGAGGGTCTGGCCGGCCCGTGGGCGGCCCGCGTTCAGCCGGGAGAGCTCGTACGCTTCGTCGGCCCGGGCGGCGCTTACGCGCCGGACCCGGCGGCCGAGTGGCACCTGCTGGTCGGCGACGAGAGCGCGCTGCCGGCCATCGCCGCCGCGATGGAGCGGATGCCGGTGGGTGCGCTGGTGCACGCGTTCGTGGAGGTCGAGGGCCCGGAGGACGAGCAGAAGTTCGCCACCCCGGACGGGGTCGTCCCGATGTGGATCCACCGCGGGACGCGTCCGGTCGGCGAAGCGCTGGTGGAGGCGGTCCAGAACCTGCCGTTCCCGTCCCGGGACGTCCACGCCTTCGTCCACGGGGAGGCGGGCTTCGTCAAGGACCTGCGCCGCCACCTGCGCCTGGAGCGCGGGATCGCCCGGGAACGCCTGTCCATCTCCGGGTACTGGCGCCTGGGCGAGACGGACGAGGGCTGGCGGGCGATCAAGCGCGACTGGAACGCCGTCGTGCTGGCCGAGCAGGAATCGGCCGCCTGACTCCGGCTGGTCGCACCCCGCCCGGGACGGGCCCGCGGCACGGGCGCCGTTGACCGCCGGGCCCTGCCGACCGGCGGGCCCCGCTGACTTGCTGGCCTGCTGACCCGGGCCCTGCCGACCGGCAGGCCCGGGCGATCGGCGCGAGAACGGCGGCATGCGTACCCTCCGCGTGCTGTCCGCAACCGGAGCGGCCGTGGTCGCAGGCGCAGCGGTGGCGGCGCCGAGCCACCGCCCCCGCCGAAGCCGCTGATCGGCGAGGAGCAGGTCGACAAGGCCCTGAAACGCCTCCCCGGCTTCCGGCTTCCTGACCGACGGCATGCGCGAGACCGGCGTCCCCGGGGTGTCCGTGGCCGTCGTCCACCGCGACACGAGACCTCCGGCGAGAACGCGGTCGGGCGCACCGGGGTGACCTTCAAGGACGGCACCGTCCGCATCGAGTACCTGGACGAGAACCACCTGGGGACCTTCACCCGGCAGTAGCGGCATAGCCTGGACCCCGATGAGACGCAGAACCCCGGTACCCCCCTCGCCCCTCCCCCAGCGCGCCGGCATCGACCCGGTCCGGCTGCGGCTGCCGGCCGACCCGGACGGACAGTGGCAGGACCTCGGCAGCTACCTCGCCGCCCGCTACGCCGGAACCCGCGGCGCCGAATCCATCGCCCGCCTGCTGCACGGCGGACGGGTGCTCGGCGCCGGCGGGCGGGTCCTGCGCGCGCAGGACCCGTACGAGCCGGGCGCCTACCTGTGGTTCCACCGGGACATGGACCCGGAGCCGCCGGTGCCGTTCCCCCTCCGGGTCGTACACCGGGACGCCCACCTGCTCGTCGTGGACAAACCGCACTTCCTGGCGACCACCCCGCGCGGCAGCCACATCACGCAGACCGCCCTGGCCCGGCTGCGCGCGGAGCTCGGCCTGCCGCAGCTCAGCCCGGTGCACCGGCTGGACCGGCTGACCGCCGGACTGGTGATGTTCAGCATCCGCCCCGAGGACCGCGGCCCGTACCAACTGCTGTTCCAGGAGCGGCGGGTGCACAAGGAGTACGAGGCCCTCGCCCGCCACGACCCCGCCGTCGACCTGCCCCGCACGGTCCGCAGCCACATCGAGAAGACCCGCGGGGTCATCGCGGCGACCGAGGTCCCCGGCGCCGAGCCGAACGCGGAGAGCCTGATCGAACTCACCGGCACCCGCGGCGGCCTGGGCCGCTACCGCCTGACCCCCCACACCGGCCGCACCCACCAACTGCGGGTGCACATGAACAGCCTGGGCCTGCCGATCCTCGGCGACCCGGTGTACCCGCAGGTCACCGACCCGGCCCCGGACGACTACCGCCGCCCGCTCCAACTCCTGGCCCGCACCCTGTCGTTCACCGACCCGGTCACCGGAACCCCGCACCGCTTCGAAAGCACCCTGACCCTCCGGGCCTGGGAGGACTACGCGGCCTGGGCCGCATAGCCCGCGTGCTCGGCCCCGGGCCGTCACGACAGACTCCGGTCCCCCGGGAGTCTCAGCGGCGGGCTCCCGCGATGCGCAGCGCCGCGTCCGCGGTGGCGTCCGCGAAGACGGCCATCGGGCGGGCCGGGTCGGAGCCGTGGATCAGCATGACGCCCTCGATGAGGCCGAACACCAGGTCGTTGCGCAGGGCCAGCCCGGCCCGGTCACCGGCCAGTTCGGCTCCGGCGGTGGTGCCGTCGAGCAACGTCCGGTAGGCGTCCTTCAATTCCCCGCGCATCCGGCGGAACCGGGTGAACCGGGTGCCGCGCACCTCGGGCAGCAGGTAGAGGGCGCCGAGGTTGTACGGTCCCCCGCACAGCAGCGTCACGTCCGCGCGACACAGCTCCCACAGGCGCTGCGCCGCGGGTCTGCCGGTGTCGGCGAGCAGCCGCCGGGCCAGCGCCAGGGAGGGCGCGACCGTGGACTCCAGGAGTTCGGCGAGGAGTTCCTCCTTGCCGCCGAAGTAGTGGTACATGGTGGCCTGGCGCATTCCGGCCCGTTCGGCCACCGCCCGCGTGGTGGTGGCCGCGTACCCCTGGAGGGTGAACAGTTCGGCCGCCGCGCAGAGGAGTTCCTCGCGCGGCGGCCGACCGCTCTGTGGTCTCAGCTGATCGGCGCGCGGCCGACCGACCCGTCTTCGCCTTTCGTCCGGGCCCGTTTCCGAGCCCGGACCCGTTCCGCCGGTCATGGTGTGATCGTCGCACAGGGACTCGCCGAAGCGATCATGGCAAGAGATGAGATCTGGCCAACCCCACCCTCGGAGGAAGCCCCAAAAGGGCCTAGCCGACCGAGCTGTAGGCCACTACACCCCGAAGTAGCGCGTCCACGGCCTTACGGGCATTTCGCGCCACCGTGCTCCCGCCCTGCGAGGACGGCGGAGCGGAGGAGGCCGGAGCGGCCGCGGCGATCTGCCCCAGCACGTCGATGACCTGCTTGCACCAGCGCACGAAGTCACCGGCCGGCATGTCCGCCTCGCGGAGCACCTCGTCCAGGCTCTTGTCGGAGGCCCACTGGTACGCGGCCCATGCGAAGCCGAGATCCGGCTCGCGCTGGCCGACGCCCTCCGCCTGGTGGATGCGGTGCTCCTCCTCCAGCGCGTCGAGGCGGCCCCAGATGCGGACCATCTCGCCCAGCGCGGCCTTGGCCGCGCCGCCCGGCACCTTCGGCGCCACCGCATCGTCTGCCTGGCGCGCCTCGAACACCAGCGCCGAGACGCACGCGGCCAGTTCAGCCGGGCTCAGGCCCTCCCAGACCCCGGCGCGCAGGCATTCCGACGCCAGCAGGTCGAGCTCCCCGTACAGCCGGGCGAGCCGCTTGCCGTGCACGGTGACCTCGTCCTCGCGCAGGTAGTCCAGCTCGGTCAGCAGCGCATGGATCCGGTCGAAGGTCCGGGCGATGGTGTTGGTGCGGCCCTCGATGCGCCGCTCCAGCGCCTGCGTGTCCCGCTTGAGGCGGTGGTAGCGCTCGGCCCAGCGGGCGTGGTCCTCGCGCTCGTCGCAGCCGTGGCAGGGGTGCGCCCGCAGCGCGGCCCGCAGCCGGGTGATCTCGCGGTCGTCGGCGGCCGCGGACCGGCCGCGGTTCCGCCGCTCCACCGTGATGTGACCGGCCTTGGCGCGCAGTTGGGACGCCAGGTCCCGACGGGACTGCGGGGAGCGCGCGTTGAAGGTCTTGGGGATCCTCATCCGCTCGATGGCCTCGACCGGGACCGGGAAATCCATCGAGGCGAGCCGCTTGACCTGCCGCTCGGCGGTGAGCACCAGCGGACGCGGGCCCTCCGCGTACTCGTGGCCCCGGTGCCCGTTGACCCGCCCGGCCGGCACGCCCGGGTCCAGGACCAGCGCGAGTCCGGCGAACTTGCCCGTCGGCACGTGGATGATGTCGCCCGGCTTGAGCTTCTCCAGCGAACTGGCAGCCTGGGCCCGGCGCTGGGCGGCGCCCTGCTTGGCCAGGTCCGTTTCGCGGTCCTTGAGATCACGGCGCAGCTGCGCGTACTCCTCGAAGTTCCCGAGGTGGCAGGTCATACCCTCCCGGTAGCCGTGCAGGCCCTCCTCGTTGCGCTGCACCTGCCGCGAGATCCCGACCACGGAGCGGTCGGCCTGGAACTGCGCGAAGGAGGTCTCCAGCAGTTCGCGGGAGCGGTGCCGCCCGAACTGCTGGACCAGGTTGACGGCCATGTTGTACGAGGGTTTGAAGCTGGAGCGCAGCGGATACGTACGCGTACCGGCGAGCCCTGCGAGGGCGCCCGGGTCCATGCCCCGCTGCCACAGCACCACGGCGTGGCCCTCGACGTCGATGCCGCGCCGTCCGGCCCGGCCGGTCAGCTGCGTGTACTCACCGGGGGTGATGTCGGCGTGCTGTTCGCCGTTCCACTTGACGAGCTTCTCCAGGATCACCGTGCGCGCGGGCATGTTGATGCCCAGCGCCAGGGTCTCGGTGGCGAAGACGGCCTTGACCAGGCCGCGGACGAACAGCTCCTCCACGACCTCCTTGAAGGTCGGCAGCATGCCGGCGTGGTGGGCGGCGATGCCCCGCTCCAGGCCTTCGAGCCACTCGTAGTACCCGAGGACGTGCAGGTCCTCGGTGGGGATGGAGGCCGTCCGCTCCTCGACGATCTCCCGCACCTTCAGGCGGGCGGTGTCGTCGTTGAGCCGCAGGCCCGCATACAGGCACTGCTGGACGGCGGCCTCGCAGCCGGCCCGGCTGAAGATGAAGTTGATGGCGGGCAGCAGCCCGTCGTTGTCGAGGCGGGCGATGACCTCGGGGCGGCCGGGGGTCCAGATCCGGCTGCGGGAGCGCCGCTCGCGCTCGCGGTCGGCCTCGCGGATCATCTTGCCGCGCCGCCGGTCCTTCGGGGCGTACGTGCGGCTGTTCTCCTCGCGCGCCATCCGCAGCAGGTCGGGGTTGACCTCCCGGCGGGCGGAGCCGCGGCCGCCGTGGTCGGACTCCTCCTCGAAGAGGTCGTAGATCCGCCGGCCGGCCATGACGTGCTGCCACAGCGGGACGGGCCGCTCCTCGGAGACGATCACCTCGGTGTCGCCGCGGACGGTGTCGAGCCAGTCGCCGAACTCCTCGGCATTGGAGACGGTCGCCGACAGGGAGACCAGCGTCACCGACTCGGGGAGGTGGATGATCACTTCCTCCCAGACGGCGCCGCGGAACCGGTCGGAGAGGTAGTGCACCTCGTCCATCACGACGTAGCCGAGGCCGAGCAGCGACTGCGAGCCCGCGTACAGCATGTTGCGGAGCACCTCGGTGGTCATGACCACGATCGGCGCCTCGGAGTTGACGCTGTTGTCGCCCGTCAGCAGACCCACCTTGGCGGCGCCGTAGCGCCTGACCAGGTCGGCGTACTTCTGGTTCGACAGGGCCTTGATGGGCGTCGTGTAGAAGCACTTGCGGCCCTGCTGGAGGGCCAGGTGCACGGCGAACTCGCCGACGATGGTCTTGCCCGAGCCGGTCGGGGCGGCGACCAGCACGCCCTTGCCGGCCTCCAGGGCCTTGCAGGCCTCGACCTGGTACGGGTCCAGGTCGAAGTCGTACATCGCGCGGAAGGGGAACAGGGCGGTGGCCTCTTCGGCGGCGCGAATCCGGGCAGCGGCGTACCGCTCGGCGGGTGAAAGTTCTTCGGTCATCTTGCTATCGAGCCTACCCGTCGCCTCTGACAACAGTCTCGATCTTTATCGGCACCCGGGGACGGGATCGCCTACGCCAGCAGCCGGACCGCCGCCGGTACGCACTGCGCGGTCACCGGCAGCGGGCCCAGCGGTTCGCCGTCCGCGTAGGCGGTGATCCCGGGGGCCTCCAGGGTGATCTTCGCGACTCGGTGGACGCTCACCTTCGGGTGGCTCAGGTGGGCGCCCCGGTAGACCTGCGGGAAGACCGAGAGCAGGGTGGTCCGGCTGCAGTCGCCGACGACCACGACGTCGAACAGCCCGTCGTCGGGAACGGCGTCCGCGCAGATCCGCATCCCGCCGCCGTACGAGGAGCCGTTGCCGACGGCGACCAGCGTGGCCTCGGTTTCGAACACCGGGCCGTCGTCGAGGGTGATCCGGTACGGGAACGGCCTGAAGGCGGCCAGCTCCGCGAGCATCGCCAGGTCGTACTTGAAACGGCCCGCCGGCAGGCGCATCCGGTTGCCCCGGTCGTTGACCCGGGAGTCGAAGCCGGAGCACAGCACCGTCCCGTACCACGTCCCGCCGCCCGCCCCGCCGACCCGCCCGAGGTCGATCTCCCGGATCCGGCTCTCCTTGAGCGCCTCGGCGGCCAGCCGGCCCGCCCGCGCCGGGTCCCGTACGGGCAGTCCCAGCGCCCGCGCGAAGTCGTTGCCGGTGCCCACCGCCACCACCCCGAGCGGCACCAGCGTCCCGGCCACGGCCTGCAGGGCCAGGGAGACCACGCCGTCGCCGCCGACGGCGATCACCGCCCCGGTGCCCTCCCGTACCGCACCCCGCAGCCGGTCGAGCGCGTCCCCGGCGTCGGTGCCGACGACGGTCCGTACGGAGAAGCCGGCGGCCCGGAGCGACGAAGCGGCCGGCTGCGCGGCCTGCGCGCCCCGGCCGCGTCCCGCGGCGGGGTTGACGAAAAGGGTGATGTCAGCGCTCACCGCCGCGTGCACCTTTCGGTGGTGGAGGGGGGTGGGGGCACCTCCGGGGACCCCCCCGGACGCAGTCTGAGGGAGGTAACTCGGGGAGTACCTGTCAGGTGGCGTCGTCGTAACCGTTGATCCGCCGGTGCTCGCCGTCCACCTGCTCGGGCAGGGCGGCCGCGGGGGCGACCGGTTCCATCGCACCGATCGGCGCGGGCGTCAGGTCCAGCTCGGCCGCCTCGTCGTCGGAGAGCAGCGCGTCCGGGTTGCCGCGCCTGCGCCTGCGGTCGTTGACCAGGCAGATCGCGAGGGCGATGAAGTACAGGGCGACGATGGGCGCGGCCAGCGACAGCATGGTGAGCGGGTCACCGGTCGGGGTGGCGAACGCGGCGAAGATCGTGATGCCCAGCACCATGGCCCGCCACCAGCTCGCCAGCCGCTTCGCCGTGAGGACACCCGTGAAGTTGAGCAGGATCAGCAGCAGCGGCAGCTCGAAGGCGAGGCCGAAGACCACGACCATGCGCGTGACCAGGTCGAGGTAGTCGTCGACCGGGAGCAGGTTGCGCGCGTGCTCGGGAGTGAAGTCGAGGAGGATCGTGGCGGTCTGCGGCAGCAGCTTGTACGCGAGGACAGCGCCCGCGCCGAACAGCGGCGCACCGGCCGCGACGAAGCTCATCGCGTACTTCTTCTCGTGGCTGTGCAGTCCGGGGGCGGTGAAGGCCCACAGCTGGTAGAGCCACACGGGGGCGGAGAGCACCACTCCGGCGGTGAGCGAGACCTTCAGGGCGATCGAGAACGGGGCGATGAGGCCGTTCACGGTCATGTCGGCACAGGGCCGGCCGTTGCGCTGCGAGACCACCCCGCCGGTGCAGCCGACGGAGTCCAGCATCGGCTTCAGCATGAAGTCGATGAGGTCCTTGTAGTAGAAGGCCGCCACGACGGTGATCACGAGGATCGCCAGGACGGACTTGAGCAGGCGGTTTCTCAGCTCACGCAGGTGCTCGACAAGCGGCATCCGCCCTTCGGCGTCCTTCGCCTGCTTGCCTTGCTTCCCCTGCTTGCGGGCAGACTTGAGCAACCCACGTCCCTTGTCTCGTTGCAGATGACCGGTCATCCCGGTGTGACCGCGGCCGGGAAGGCGACCGCGGGCGGGCGGTCAGCCCTGGGCGGTGTGGTTCGGCTCGCCGACGGGCCGCGAGCTCGTCACGTCGCCGGGGGCCGCCTTGATCGTGCGCGGGGCCGCCTGCTGGGGCGTCTGGTCGGCGACCGTGGAGGCGGCGGTGTTGTCGTCCGCCGCGCCCTCGGCCTTCATGGCCTTCGCCTCGCTCTTGAGGATGCGGGCCGACTTGCCGAGGGAGCGGGCCATCTCGGGGAGCTTCTTGGCACCGAACAGCAGCACGATGACAGCGATGATCAGAAGGATCTCAAGGGGCTTCAGATTGCCGATCATGTGTGTCTTCCTTCTCACCGAAACGGCTGGTTGTGGTGGCGGGCGACGTCGGAGGCGATCCGGAGCCGCTCGACAAGGATCGTAACCCCCGGGGGTTAACGCCCGGCAATCCCCGGGGGTCTCCCGGCTTGCGTACGGCTCCGGCGGTCCGGATCCGACCGTACGGGGCCCGCCCTGCAGTTGCCATAGACGTACGGACACATGCGCACTACGGCCGGATCACCTGGCCCGCCCGGGCCAGGTCCGTCGCCGCCCGCTCCAGCTCCGCCGAGGCGTCCGCGACCCGGCGGCTGGACCGGGCCACCTCGGCGGACAGCCGCCGCACCTCCGCGTACACGCGCAGGGCGGCAACGGCGAGAACGGCGCACCCGAGGAACCCCAGGGCGATCGCGAGCATGGGCCACAGCATGGGACGAGCTTAGGGGATGCCCGGCCGATCGCGGCCGGGCCACCCCCGCCGCCTCAGATGCTGCGCAGGGTGCTCACGCCGCCACCGGTCAGCAGTTCCACGATCCGCTCACCCGCCGGCTTGCGGACGGAGGCGCGGCACTCGGGGCAGGTGAAGGAGTAGAAGGTGGTCCGCCGGCTGCCGCCGATGACCAGCCGCAACGCGGCGGCGTCCAGCTCGAAGCGGGCCCGGCAGTCGGGACAGGCCGCCTTGAAGGAGACCGGCCCCGCCGCGGCCGACCGCCCCGGCGGCCCGGCGGCGGCGGACACACCCCGTGGCCCAGACATTGGCGACATCTCTCGGCGCTCCCCTCAGCCCACTTCTGTTGCGTACGGCACGGCCTGCGCACGGGCGGCCTGCCCGGAGCCACAGCCTGCCCGTGGCACTGCCTGTCCATGGCACTGCCTGCCCGTGCCGCCCTGTCCGTGGCACGGCCCGCGTACGGCTCCCGGGCCGTACACCGCGGTGCTCAGCCCGCTTCCCCGTACCCGGCGAGCGCCTCGCGGGCCGCCTGGCGGGCGCTGTCCGCCACTTCCTGCGGCGTCACGATGCGGCCCTCCCGGCCCAGCCGCAGCGCGAGACGGCGCAGCGAGGCCGGGTCCGGGCTGCGCAGGGTGATGCGCAGCCCGCCGTCGGGCAGTTCCTCGGCGCTGTCGTGCGGGTAGTACTCCGCGACCCAGCGCCCGCCGGGCCCGACCTCGACCACGACCTCCGGGTCCTCGGCGGCCGGCTGCACGAGCCCCTCGGACAGGTCGCGCGGCTCGATGGCGGGCGGCTCGGCCCGCTCGTCCAGCAGGCGGATCTCCGCCACCCGGTCGAGCCGGAAGGTGCGCCGGGCCTCGGAGAGGTGGCACCAGCCCTCCATGTAGGTGTGGCCGACCGTGAAGAGCCGGATGGGGTCGACCTTGCGCTCGGTCAGCTCGTCCCGGGCGGGCGAGTAGTAGCGCAGCCACAGCCTCCGGCGCTCGGCGATGGCCCGGTCGACGTCGGCGAAGACCCCGCCCTCCGCCTCGAAGGTCACGCTCAGCCGGGCGCTGGCCCCGGCGGCCTCGCCCGCCGCCGCCTCCAGCTTCGCGGTGGCCCGCAGCAGGGCGTCCCGGTCGCTCTCGCGCAGGCCGGGCAGGGTGGCCACGGCGCGGGCGGCAACCAGCAGCGCGGTCGCCTCGTCGGCGGCCAGCCGCAGCGGCTCGGCGGTGGACTCCCCCGACGCGTCGGGGTTGCGCCACCAGATGCGCTCCCCGTCGGTGTCGATGTCGAGCAGGTCCCCGCCGCGGAAGCTGGTGCCGCACATGGGCAGCACGTCGAGGTCCGAGATCAGCTCGTCCTCGGTGATCCCGAAGGCGCGGGCGACGTCGGCGACGTGCGCGCCGGGGCGCTCGCGCAGGTAGGTCACCAGGGACAGCATCCGGCGGGTCTGGTCGATGGCGTTGGCAGCCATGCTGGTACGTCTCCCCCTCAGGGCACGTCATGCGAACGGTGCGGTCGTGCGGGTGCAGTGCGATGCGGTGCTGTGCGTGCGGTGGTGCGGGTGGTGCGGTCGTACGGGGGCCGCACCCGGCGCGGCGGGTGCGGTGCCGGAGTGTCGTACGTGCGTACGGTGCGTGCGCGGCCGGTGTCAGCCCGCGGCGACGGCGCGCAGCCGGTCCACCACGTCCGCCCTCAGGTCGGCCGGCTCCACCACCACCACGTCCGGCCCGAACTCCACCAGCCAGGCGTCGAGCCCGTGCCCGTACGGGATCTCCAGCTCGTCCCAGCCGTCCGCGCCCTCGCGCACGGCCGCGGCCCTGGCCCGCAGTGGGTAGCCCGCCCCGGCCCGCAGCCGGATCAGCGCGGTGCGGTCCGCGCTCTCCCCGGCCCAGCTCGCCACGGTCTCCCGCACGGTCACCACATCCGGCACCTCGGCGGTGTACCTGCCCGCCCGCGAGCGGACCTTGCCGGTGATCCGGGACAGCCGGAACACCCGCTCCGCCCCGCGCTCGCGGTCGTATCCGGCCAGGTACCAGTGCCCGCGCCAGCACTCCAGCGCCCACGGCTCTACCTGACGGGTCTCGGGCCGGGCCGCGGTGGACTTGCGGTAGTCGAAGACCACCGGCCGGCGGTCGCGGCAGGCCAGCATCAGCGGCTCGAACGCGGCCTCGTGGACGGGGATGCGCGGCTCGATGGCGCTGTGCTGACCCTCGTACGGGGAACCCGCCTCCGGCATCCCGCCGGCCCGCAGTTTCTGCAGCGCGCCGCTCGCGGCTCCGGCGAGGCGGGCCTGCTGCCAGACCTTCGCCGCCAGCCCCAGGGCCGCGGCCTCCTCGGCGTCCAGGGAGACGGGGGGCAAGCGGTTGCTGTCCCGGCGGGCCAGGTAGCCCGTTTCGCCCTCCAGGTTCTCCACCGTCTCGATGACCAGGCCGAGTTCCCGCAGATCGTCCTTGTCCCGCTCGAACATGCGGTTGAAGGACTCGTCGTTGCCCGCTTCCATGTACGCCTCGATGGAACCGCGCAGTTCACGCTTGCTCAGCGGCCGGCGTGTCCCGAGCAGACACAGCGCCAGATTCATCAGCCGCTCGGCCTTGGCAATCGCCATCGACGCCGTTCCGCCCTTCTCCGCTTACACGACTTGCACGTCTCATACGTCCGTGACCGTTGACCGTACCGCCCCGGCGGGCCCCGGCAAAAGCGAGGGCCCCCGCCTCACGGCGGGGGCCCTTCACCGGTCACGCGTCGCGGATCAGGCGTCCATCAGGTCGCAGACGAAGATCAGCGTCTCGCCCGGCTTGATGGCACTGCCGGCGCCGCGGTCGCCGTACGCGAGGTGGGCGGGGATCGTCAGCTTGCGGCGGCCGCCGACCTTCATGCCCTGGACACCCTGGTCCCAGCCGGAGATGACCTGGCCGACGCCCAGGATGAACTGCAGCGGGGCGCCGCGGTTCCAGGAGGCGTCGAACTCCTCGCCGGTGGAGAAGGCCACGCCCACGTAGTGGACCGAGACCTTGGAACCGGCCTTGGCCTCGGCGCCGTCGCCCTCCCAGATGTCCTCGATGACCAGGTCGGTGGGGACCGGGCCCTCGGGGAAGTCGATCTCGGGCTTTTCGAGCTTGTCGCTCACGGAACTGCTCCTAAAAACTGGTGGACAACGGGGACAGTCTTACATCACGGCGAGGATGTCGAGGCTGAAGACCAGCGTCGAGTTCGCCGGGATCGTCCCCTGCTCCTTGTCACCGAAGGCCTGGTCCGGCGGGATGACCAGGAGGATGCGGCTGCCGACCTTCTTGCCGAGCAGGCCGTCCTTCAGGCCCTTGACCGACAGCTGCTCCATCGGCCAGGTGACCGTCTGGTCCGTGGCGTACGTGCTTTCGAAGGTCTTGTCGTCCTTCCACGTCTTGCCGTTGAACTTCACCACGACGCTGTCGGAGTCCTTGACGGCCGGGCCGTCACCCTCCAGGACGTAGTTCGAGACGAGCTTGGACGGCGGGGTCCCGTCCTTGGGGACGGTCACGGAGACTTCCTTGCCGTCCGTGTTCGTACCGACCTTGGGGAGGTCCTTGTTGTCCTGCGCGACCTCCTTGCCGGTGGCGGAGGCCGGGACGCTGGTGCCCTTGACGATGTCCACGACGAAGACGAGCGTGGCATTCGGCTTGATCTTGTCGCCGGAGCCCTTCTCCCCGTAGCCCAGGGCCGGCGGGATCACCAGTTCCAGACGGCTTCCGACCTTCTTGCCCTCCAGGCCCTGGTCCCAGCCCTTGATGACCATTCCGGCACCGATGGTCACCTCGAACGGCTTGCCCTTGCCGAAGCTCTGGTCGAACGGCTCCTTGCCGTCCCACACCTGGCCGAGGTAGTTGACCTGGGCGACGTCGCCCTTCTTCAGCGCCGGGCCGGTGCCCTCGCTGATGGTCTCCACCTTCAGCTCCTTCGGCGGGTCGCCCTTGCCCTTCGACAGGGTGGGCGTCTCTCCGAACTTGGCGCCCTTCGTGATCGCGGGCACCCCGTTCTTCATCTGGGCGGAGTCGGAGCCGCTGTCGCCACACGCTGCTGTCGACAGCAGCAGAAGGGGTACGACAAGCAGGCCGGCAAGTCGGCGCACGTGTTCCTCAGATCTCAGACGGCAAGCGGTCGCCGCCACTCTAAGGCGTGCGCAGGGCCCCGTACGAGATCCGTACGGGGCCCTGCCCAAGATCAGTGAGATGTCACATCCCGGCGATCAGCTTCTCCACCCGGTCGTCCACCGAACGGAACGGGTCCTTGCACAGCACGGTGCGCTGCGCCTGGTCGTTGAGCTTCAGGTGCACCCAGTCGACGGTGAAGTCCCGCCGCTGCTCCTGCGCCCGGCGGATGAAGTCACCGCGCAGCCGCGCCCTGGTGGTCTGCGGGGGCACCGACTTGCCCTCGAAGATCTTCAGGTCGTTGCAGATCCGCGCCGCCTGCCCCTTGCGCTCCAGCAGGTAGTACAGCCCGCGCCGACGGTGGATGTCGTGGTACGCGAGGTCTATCTGGGCCACTCGCGGGTTGGACATGGTCATGTTGTGCTTGCCGCGGTACCGCTCGATGAGCTTGTACTTCATGACCCAGTCGATCTCGGTCTCGATGCGGTCCAGGTCCTCCGCCTCGATCGCGTCCAGCGTGCGGCCCCACAGCTCCAGCACCTGGTCCACCGTGCCGCTGCGGATCCCGCGGCGCTCGGCGAAGTCCACCGCCTTGTCGTAGTACTCCCGCTGGATCTCCAGCGCGGAGGCCTCCCGGCCGCTCGCCAGTCGCACCTTGCGCTGGCCCGTGATGTCGTGGCTGACCTCGCGGATCGCCCGGATCGGGTTCTCCAGGGTCAGGTCCCGCATCACCGTGCCCGCCTCGATCATGCGCAGCACCAGGTCGGTGGCGCCGACCTTGAGCAGCATCGTCGTCTCGGACATGTTCGAGTCCCCGACGATCACGTGCAGGCGGCGGTAGCGCTCCGCGTCGGCGTGCGGCTCGTCCCGGGTGTTGATGATCGGCCGGGAGCGGGTCGTCGCGGAACTGACGCCCTCCCAGATGTGCTCCGCCCGCTGGCTCACGCAGTAGACCGCGCCCCGCGGGGTCTGCAGCACCTTGCCCGCCCCGCAGATCAGCTGCCGCGTGACCAGGAACGGAATGAGGATGTCCGCCAGGCGGGAGAATTCCCCGTGCCGTGCCACCAGGTAGTTCTCGTGGCAGCCGTAGGAGTTGCCGGCCGAGTCGGTGTTGTTCTTGAAGAGATAGACGTCGCCCGCGATTCCCTCCTCGTGCAGGCGGCGTTCTGCATCGACGAGCAGGCCTTCGAGAATGCGCTCGCCCGCCTTGTCGTGGGTGACCAGTTCGGTCACGTTGTCGCATTCGGGAGTTGCATATTCCGGATGCGAACCCACGTCGAGGTACAGGCGGGCGCCGTTCCGCAGGAAGACATTGCTGCTGCGGCCCCATGACACAACACGGCGGAAGAGGTAGCGCGCCACTTCGTCAGGAGACAGTCGGCGCTGTCCCCTGAACGTGCACGTGACGCCGTACTCGTTCTCCAGCCCGAAAATGCGGCGGTCCATGACTGAACATTACGCCTTCTGCACTGTTCTGAAACCGGGTTCGAGAACGCCGTTTCGATCAATTGGCGGCGACACGCCCGGGGGAGCCCTCCGGGGCGGCCGCCGCGGCGCCCGTCACGGTGCGGGTCCGGCCGGGAACAGCAAGGATTCGCTGAGTGGTCATCAGGACCAGCAGCGCCGCCGCCCCCGCCACGCTCGCCACCCCGAACCCCATGGCCGTCCCGCCCAGTTCCACCGCGGGGCCGGCCGCCGCCGTACCGATGGCCGCGCCCACCCCGAAGAACGTCACCAGCCACGAGAACGCCTCGGTCACCGTGCCCGCCGGGGCGTGCCGGTCCACCACGATGAACGCGCACGCGATCGCCGGCGCCAGGAACACCCCCGCGAGCGCCGCCAGAGCCGTCATGGCCACCGGGCCAGGCGTCAGCATCAGCGGCAGGTAGCAGACCGCCAGCAGCGCGACCAGCAGCCGCAGCCGCCGCTCCGGCGCACCGGCCCACTGCCGGGCCCCGTACGCCACGCCGCCGACGAGGGCGCCCAGCCCCAGCGCCGCCATCAGCCAGCCGTACACCGCCTGGTCGCCGTGGTCGTCGGCGTACGCGACACCGGCCACGGTGATCGAGCCCAACGCCGTCCCCACGAAGAAGAACGACCCCAGCAGCGCAAGCAGCCCCGGCGAGCGCAGCGCACCCAGCCAGTGGGCCTCGCGGGGCGCCGAGCGCCACGTCCGGGACGGCTCGCTGACCACCACGGTCAGCGCCCCGAGCACACCGATCGCATTGAGCACCAGCAGCGCCCCCGCCGGATCCCACAGCGCCACGAACAGCGTCACCAGCAGCGGACCGACCGTGAACATGACCTCCTGGGCCACCGCGTCCATCGCGTACGCGGCGTGCACCCGCTCCTCCTTGCCGCCGAGCACGCCGGGCCACAGCGCCCGCAGGCCACCCTCCAGCGGAGGCGTGAAGAGCCCGGCCACGACCACGGCGGTGTACGCGGCCGCAGCCGACCCCGCGCCCGCGAACGCCAGCCACACCATGCCCAACGCGGAAACCAGCGCCGCGGGCAGCTGCACGCGGGGCTGCCCGTACAGGTCGACGGCCCGCCCCAGCAGCGGCTGCCCCACGGCATTGGCCAGCCCGTAGACGGCCGCCAGGGCTCCCGCGAGGCTGTAGCTGCCGCCCTCGGCGCGCGTGAACAGCACGATGGCGATCGGCGCGGTGGCATTCGGCAACCGCCCTGTGAGCGTGCCCACCAGCAGCCTCGCGGCGTGCCGGGTCCTGAGCAGCTCCGCGTATCCCGCGGCCATGTGCGCCCCTTTCCAGCCCGGACACTACCACCCGGGTAATACGTATAACGTGACCCGTCATACGTACCATGGCCGCAGCTCGGCAGTCCAGACGGCCACCTGGCCCACGGACCCCCACCGCCCGCCCGACACCGCGATTCCAGGAGCCCCCCTGTGACGAGACCCACCAGCCGGGACGTCGCCACCGCCGCCGGGGTCTCCCAGGCCACCGTCTCCCTCGTCCTCGGCGACAAATGGCGCGGCCGCGTCTCGGAGCGCACCGCCGGCCTCGTCCGCGAGGCCGCGGCCACCCTCGGCTACCGCCCCAACCTCGCCGCCCGTAACCTCCGCCTCGGCAGCACCCGCACCGCCCTCCTCGTCGTCCCCGCCCTCACCAACGAGTTCTTCGCCCGCGTCTACACCGGAGCCGCCCGCATCGCCTCCGCCCACGGCTTCGGCGTCGTCCTCTACCCCTCCCCCGAGGGCACCGGCCCCGCCCGTGACCCCTTCGCCTCCGCCCGCGCCGCCCTCGACGGAGTCATCGCCTCCTCCATGGCCGCCCGTGCCCTCGACGCCATCGGAGGCACCGAACTCCCCCTCGTCATGCTCGACAGCGACCCCGCCGCCGGCCGCGCCGCCGCCCACGTCAACCTCGCCATGGCCGACGGCATGCGCCAGGTCACCCAGCACCTCCTGGGACACGGCCACCGCCGCTTCCTGCACCTCGCCTCGGCCGTCGACTCCTGGACCTTCGACGTCCGTGCCGAAGCCCTCGCCGCCCTCCTGGGCCCGCACACCGAGCTGCGCACGGTACGGGCCGCGCTCACCGTCACCGACGCCCGCACCGCCATGGAGACCGCCCTGGCCACCCCCGGCGACCGGCCCACGGCCGTCGTCTGCGACGACGACATCCTCGCCGCCGGCGCCTGCAAGGCCGCCCGCCGTCTCGGCCTGCGCGTCCCCGAAGACCTCTCGATCACCGGCTTCGACGACCTGGCCCTCGCCACCGCTGTCGAACCCGAGCTGACGACCGTGCGCCTGCCCGCCGAACGCGTCGGCGAGCAGGGCATGACCGCCCTCCTCACCGTCCTGGAGGGCGAACCCTGGACCGCCCCGGACATCCCCGTCGAACTCGTCGTCCGCGACTCCTCGGGTCCCGCCCCCGCGCGCTGAACACGACGGAGCCCCGGCCGCCCTCTCGGGCCGACCGGGGCTCCCTGCGCAGGGGACGGCTCCGCGTCCTACTCCGCGTCGTCCTCCGCAACCTCGTCGTTCGACACGGCATCCGCCTGGACGTCCGCCGAGACGTCCGCCTCCAGCAACCGCGCCAGCTGCCGGCCCCGGATCCGCTTGAACTTGCGCTGCTGCACCCGCGTCCGGTCCAGCACCGCAACCTCCAGCCGCTCAGCCGGAATCGCCTTGTCCGCACCGTTCGCCTGGCTCGACAACGCCTGCACCGCCAGCTTCAACGCCTCGGACAGGGTCATCCCGTCCCGGTGCCGCTGATCGAGGAAGGCACTGATCTGCTCGGCATTGCCGCCGACCGCGACCGAACCGTGCTCGTCCACGATCGAACCGTCATGCGGCAACCGGTAGATCTGGTCACCGGCCGCGGTCGCACCGACCTCGGCCACCACCAGCTCCACCTCGTACGGCTTCTCACCGGCCGAGGAGAAGATGGTGCCCAGCGTCTGCGCGTACACGTTCGCCAGCCCACGGGCCGTCACATCGTCGCGGTCATAGGTGTATCCGCGCAGATCCGCGTACCGCACACCGCCGATCCGCAGGTTCTCGTACTCGTTGTACTTGCCGGCGGCCGCGAAGCCGATCCGGTCGTAGATCTCGCTGAACTTGTGCAGCGCACGGGAGGGGTTCTCGCCGACGAACACGATGCCGTCGGCGTACTGCAGCACGACAAGGCTGCGGCCGCGGGCGATGCCCTTCCGGGCGTATTCCGCCCGGTCGGCCATGGCCTGCTGGGGTGACACATAGAACGGAGTCGACACCGGTTATCCGTCCCTTTCTTCTGGGCGACGAGACGAGGAGGGGTCAGAGCAGGGCCGCGCGCGGCCCGTCGGGCTGCTCAAGCCGCCGGTCGGTGACCGAGCGGGCGATCGCCTGCGACTCCTCCTCGGTCAGCCTGCGGAAGCCCTCGTCGGTGATGACGGTGACGATCGGATAGATGTGGCGGTACAGGTCCGGCCCACCGGTCGCCGAGTCGTCGTCGGCCGCGTCGTACAGTGCCTGCACGACCAGCGTGGTGGCCTGCTCCTCCGTCAGGTCCGGGCGGTAGAGCTTCTTCATGGAGCCCTTGGCGAAGATCGAACCGGAGCCGGTGGCGGCGAAGCCGTGCTCCTCGGAGCGGCCGCCGGTCACGTCGTAGGAGAAGATCCGGCCCTTCTCCTTGGCCTCGTCGTACCCCGCGAAGAGCGGTACGACGGCCAGCCCCTGCATCGCCATCCCCAGATTGCTCCGGATCATGGTGGAGAGCCGGTTGGCCTTGCCCTCCAGGGAGAGGGTCGTCCCCTCCACCTTCTCGAAGTGCTCCAGCTCCAGCTGGAACAGCTTGACCATCTCCACGGCCAGGCCGGCCGTACCGGCGATCCCGACCGCGGAGTACTCGTCGGCCGGGAACACCTTCTCGATGTCCCGCTGCGCGATCATGTTCCCCATGGTCGCCCGCCGGTCACCGGCGAGCACGACCCCGCCGGGGAAGGTCGCGGCGACGATGGTCGTCCCGTGCGGCGCCTCGACGATGCCCTCGGGGAGCTTGCGGTTCCCCGGCAGCATCTCGGGCGCGTGCGAGCCCAGGAAGTCCATGAAGGACGACGACCCCGGCGTCAGGAAGGCTGCCGGTAGACGCCCTGTGCCACGATTGTTGGCTTCCACGCGTGTCCCTCCAGGTATGAGATGGCCCGACGAGCGGCGTCGGGATCGTCTCCCAACAGTCCGATAGCCGTATTGCAGTTGAAGCAAAGTACGCCACGGACCCTACCCGTCGTGTGGCAATGATCCACATGTACGGCCGGAGCCTTCAAGCAGATGAGGCAGACGCCGCTGCGCCGCGATCATCCCGTCGCGCCGGGCCTCGGTCAGGCCGCGGGCCCGCTTGAGGTGACCGGCTCGGCCGTCAACGAAAGGACACGCCTTGCGACGTGTCGCCAGACCGTCGACGGCCGAACCATTCGCCCGCTCACCTTTGAATCAAAGGCAAAACGGGTCTACTGGCCACCCTTTTGAACGAAGGATCGCACGAAGTCCTCGGCGTTCTCTTCGAGTACATCGTCAATCTCGTCAAGTACCGAGTCGACGTCGTCGGAGAGCTTTTCCTGGCGCTCCTTGAGGTCGGTCGATTCTTCGACCGCCGCCTCCTCGACCTCCTCGGTCGAGCGCGTCGCCTTCTGCTGTCCGCCGCCGGTGTCCTTGGTCGCCATGTCTACCTCACCCCGCTCGGTTCGCACGCTCACGTGGAGAGACCCCGGGTTTCGGGATCTCTCAAGATCAGACCCTATGCCGGACCCTACAAGGAGGGTCCGACATCCGTCCCGGTACTTGCACAACGTCCGGGTTCTCTCATGATTCCCGGCCAGGCGGCCTTTCAGCCCCTCCCGGCCCAGGAAAGCGTCAGCTCCCGCTCAGTTCCCGCTCAGCACCCGCACCAGGTCCTGCGCCGTGCGGCAGCGGTCCAGGAGCTCCTTGACGTGCTTGCGGGTGCCCCGCAGGGGTTCCAGCGTCGGGACCCGCTGAAGGGAGTCCCGGCCCGGGAGGTCGAAGATCACCGAGTCCCAGGAGGCCGCGGCCACGTCGTCCGCGTACTGCTCCAGGCACCGGCCCCGGAAGTACGCCCGGGTGTCCTCCGGGGGCTTGCCCTGGGCCCGCTCGACCGCGGGCTCCTCCACCAGCCGCTTCATCTTGCCGCGGGCCACCAGGCGGTTGTAGAGGCCCTTCTCGGGCCGTACGTCCGCGTACTGGAGGTCCACCAGGTGCAGGCGGGCCGCGTCCCAGCCGAGCCCGTCACGCCTGCGGTAGCCCTCCAGGATCTCCCGCTTCGCGATCCAGTCGAGCTCTCCCGACAGGCTCATCGGATCGCTCTCCAGCCGGCCGAGCACGTCCTCCCAGCGGGCCAGTACGTCCTTGGTCTGCTCGTCCGCGTCGGAACCGAAACGCTCCTCCACGTACTTCCTGGCCAGCTCGAAGTACTCCATCTGCAGTTGTACGGCGGTCAGCGTGCGCCCGCTGCGCAGCGTGATCAGGTGGTGCAGGTCAGGGTCGTGGGAGACCTGGTGCAGGGTGCGTACGGGCTGGTCGACGGCCAGGTCGACGGTGATGAACTGGTCTTCGATCATGGACAGCACGAGCGCCGTCGTGCCCAGCTTGAGGTACGTCGAGATCTCGGAGAGGTTGGCGTCCCCGATGATCACGTGCAGCCGGCGGTATTTCTCCGCGTCCGAGTGGGGCTCGTCCCGGGTGTTGATGATGGGGCGCTTGAGCGTGGTCTCCAGGCCGACCTCGACCTCGAAGTAGTCCGCGCGCTGGCTGATCTGGAAGCCGTGCTCGCGCCCGTCCTGGCCGATGCCGACCCGGCCGGCGCCGGTGACGACCTGGCGGGAGACGAAGAAGGGGGTCAGGTGCCGCACGATCTCCGAGAAGGGGGTCTCCCGCTTCATCAGGTAGTTCTCGTGCGTCCCGTAGGAGGCGCCCTTGTTGTCGGTGTTGTTCTTGTAGAGATGGATGGGCTGGGCGCCGGGCAGCTGGGCCGCCCGGACCGCCGCCTCGGCCATGATCCGCTCGCCGGCCTTGTCCCAGAGCACGGCGTCCAGTGGATTGGTGATCTCCGGGGAGCTGTACTCGGGGTGCGCGTGGTCGACGTAGAGCCGTGCACCGTTGGTGAGGATGACGTTGGCGAGGCCGATGTCCTCGTCGGTCAGCTGGCTGTTGTCGGCGGCCTCGCGGGCGAGGTCGAAGCCGCGGGCGTCCCGCAGCGGATTCTCCTCCTCGAAGTCCCAGCGGGCGCGGCGCGCCCGGTGCATCGCCGCCGCGTAGGCATTGACGATCTGGGACGAGGTGAGCATGGCATTGGCGTTCGGGTGCCCCGGGACGGAGATCCCGTACTCCGTCTCGATCCCCATTACTCGCCGTACGGTCATGCGGCCCTCCTTGCCCGGCGGCGCTCCCGTTCGGGAGCGGCGCTCAAGTACCGCTGGTGCTCCGGTGCGTGTGCGGTGCCCGTCCCCGCACTGCGCGACCGGCGGTACGGAAGAGCCTAGAACCACTCCACGCTGGTGGGGAGATCATTTCAGTCATTGACTTCGCCCCGTCACCGGCTGAAAAGCGGTCGGTAAAGCAGTCGGGGGGGGGGTGGGCGGGTGGTGCTCCCGCACGCCCCCTCTGGATAATGCGTGTATTCCTCGCAGTTTTTGCCTATTTAATCGGTGTGCGGAGTGTATTTGGTTATAAAACTTCTGCACAAGA
>NZ_JBEZBN010000056.1:0-41649 GCF_040647115.1 Streptomyces sp. NPDC044571 | reverse complement strand
CATGCCGGTGCCCCCGTCTCCGGCCGGAGACGGGGGCACCGGCATGCGTACGGGGCAGGGGCCGGGGTCAGTCGCCGATCAGGGCGTCGACGAAGGCCTCCGGCTCGAAGGGGGCCAGGTCGTCGGGGCCCTCCCCCAGGCCGACGAGCTTGACGGGGACGCCCAGCTCGCGCTGCACGGCGACCACGATGCCGCCCTTGGCGGTGCCGTCGAGCTTGGTCAGCACGATGCCGGTGATGTCCACGACCTCGGCGAAGACGCGGGCCTGGGTCAGGCCGTTCTGCCCGGTGGTGGCGTCCAGGACCAGCAGGACCTCGTCCAGCGGGCCGTGCTTCTCCACGACGCGCTTGACCTTGCCGAGCTCGTCCATGAGGCCGGTCTTGGTGTGCAGGCGGCCGGCGGTGTCGATGAGCACCACGTCGGCGCCCTCGGCGATGCCCTCCTTGACCGCGTCGTAGGCGATGGAGGCCGGGTCCCCGCCCTCGGGACCGCGCACGGTCCGCGCACCCACCCGCTCGCCCCAGGTCTGGAGCTGGTCGGCGGCGGCGGCGCGGAAGGTGTCGGCCGCGCCGAGCACCACGCTGCGGCCGTCGGCGACGAGCACGCGGGCCAGCTTGCCCGTGGTGGTGGTCTTGCCGGTGCCGTTGACGCCGACGACCATCACGACGCCCGGGGTGTCGGTGCCGCTCTCGGTCTTCACCGCACGGTCGAAGTCGGTGCCGACCAGCGTCAGCAGCTCCTCCTTCAGCAACGCGCGCAGGTCGGCCGGGGTGCGGGTGCCGAGCACCCTGACCCGCTCGCGCAGCCGGTCCACCAGCTCCTGCGTGGGCACGACACCGACGTCGGCGATGAGGAGGGTCTCCTCGATCTCCTCCCAGGTGTCCTCGTCGAGGTGCTCGCGCGAGAGCAGCGTGAGCAGGCCCTTGCCGAGCGAGTTCTGCGAGCGCGCGAGGCGCGCCCGGAGCCGGACGAGGCGGCCGGCGGTGGGCTCGGGCACCTCGATCTCGGGCGCGGGCGGGGCCGCGACGACCGGGTCCTCCACGGCGACCGGCGACTGGACGGCCGTCTCCGCGTCGGGGAGCTCGACCTCCTCGATCGTGCGACGGGGCTCTTCCGCCGTCGGTGCGGCGTCCTCCCCCACCTGCGGTTCGGCGGGCGGGGCAGTGATGGTCGGCGTGCTGGGCGGCGCCGGAGGCGGCAGCTGCTTCTTCTTGCGGCTGCTGACCACGAGCCCGCTGATCGCGCCGACCGCGACCAGGGCGATGACTACGACAAGGATGAGGATGTCCATAACCCCACCAGTATCGGACACGGGCGGCCCGGAGCCGGGTCCCCGGCGTTTCCCACCGGGCCGTAAGTCGCGGTTTGTGGTTTTCGCGCGGAAGCGGTGATGATGGGCGACTCCCCCGTTTGGCCCCTTCTGCCCCTGGAGTAGTGCATGCCCGCCGAGTCCGCCGAGCCCGCCGACGGAGCGCTGGAGACCCGCGGCCTCGAACCCGTCCCGGACTCCGAGCGCGGCGGGCGGGTCCGCGAACTCATACCCACCTGGGTCGCCGCCAACATCAGCGTGCTGCTCCTGACGATGGGCGCCGGCCTGGTCATCTTCAACGGGCTCAACATCTGGCAGGTGCTGGTCGTCGCGATCGCCTCGCCCGTCGTCTCGTACGGGCTCGTCGGCCTGATCTCGATCGCCGGCAAGCGCGGCGGAGCCCCCGGCATGGCGCTCTCGCGGGCGGTGTTCGGGCAGCGCGGCAACCTGTTCCCGGGAGCGCTGATCTGGGTCGCCCGATGGGGCTGGGAGACCATCAACGCGGTCAGCGGCGCCTTCGCCGTGCTCACGGTGCTGGACCTGCTGTTCGGAGTGAAGAAGAACACGCTTCTCGTCGTGGTCACCCTGCTGCTCTTCGTGGGCTGCACCTTCCTGGTCTCCGGGCTCGGGATCGGCGCGCTGCGCGTGTGCTCGACCTGGTCGACGTACCTCTTCGGCGCCTTCAGCGTGCTCGTCCTCGGCTACCTGGTCGTGGAGAGCGACTGGTCCGCCGTCTTCGCGAAGCCGGCCGGCTCGACGGCGATGATGGTCGCGGGGATCGGGACCATCGCCGCGGGCGGGATCAGCTGGGTCCCCTCCGGCCCGGACTTCACCCGTTACCTGCCGCGGACGGCCTCGTCCAGGGGGATGGTCGGCGCGACGATCGGCGGCGCGGCCGTGGTCGTCATCCCGATGGTGCTGATGGGCGCGGTCATGGCCGTGGGCACCCCGGACCTGGCGAGCGCGCAGGATCCGGTTTCCTTCATCGGCAACCTGCTGCCCGTCTGGATCGCGGTGCCGTACCTGCTCATCGCGCTCGTCGGGATGCTGCTGATCAACTCGATGTCCATGTACTCGGCCGGCTTCACCGCGCAGACCCTCGGCATCCGGGTCCCGCGCGCCTGGGCCGTCAGCGTCAACGCCGTGATCAGCCTGGTGTTCGGCTTCCTGCTGATGGTGGTGGCCACCAGCTTCTTCGGGTCGTTCATCTCCTTCCTGACCCTGCTGGCGGTGGCCTTCTCGGCGTGGATCGGCGTCTTCGGCGTGGACATGCTCCGCCGGACCCGGTACGACGCCGCCGCACTGCTGGACACCACCCCGTCCAGTGCGTACTGGTACCGGGGCGGGTTCGCCTGGCAGGCAATGACCGCCTGGGGCCTGGCGTTGGTGGTGGGCCTGCTGTTCACCGAGGTCGACTGGTTCGGCGGGCCGCTCGCCGGCACCTGGGTGGGGCGCAACGGGCTGGGCTGGGCGGCCGGCATCCTGACCGCGGGTCTGCTGTACGCCGTTCTGCCGCGCACGGAGTCCGCGGCGCCGGCCGCCGGGGCCGGGGAGCGCGAGCCCGAGCCCGAGCCCGAGCCCGCCGGAAGCCTGTCCAACTGACGCTGCGTCAGCTAACGTCCCCCTTCGCCCGCCCTCGTCCGGCGGTCTCGCGAAGGGGGACTTCCGCATGCCCGTCACCGTGGCCCGGTTCAATCTCGTCGACCCGAACGGCACACCCGCCTCCCTCTCCGCCCGCTACAAGGCGGCGCTGGAGATGGCGCGGTACGCGGACGACCGGGGCATCGACACCGTCCAGACCGAGGAGCACCACGGCGCCGGCAACAACTGGCTGCCCTCGCCCTTCGCCTTCGCGGGCGCGGTCTTCGGCGCGACCCGGCGGATCACCGTCACCGTCTCGGCGGTCATCGGCCCGCTGTACGACCCGCTGAGGGCCGCCGAGGACATCGCGGTCCTCGATCTGCTCAGCGGGGGCCGCCTCGTCACGGTCGCGGGCATCGGCTACCGGCCGCAGGAGTACGAGCAGCACGGCGTCGCGTGGTCGCGGCGCGGCCGGCTCCAGGACGAGCTGCTGGAGACCTTGCTGAAGGCGTGGACCGGCGAGCCCTTCACCTTCCGCGGCCGCACGGTGCGGGTCACCCCGACGCCGTTCACCCGGCCGCACCCGCTGCTCCTGGTGGGCGGCAGTTCCGAGGCGGCGGCCCGGCGGGCGGCCCGGCTCGGGCTGCCGTTCTTCCCCAGCGCGCACCTGCCGGAGCTGGAGGCGTACTACACCGCGAAGCTGGCGGAGTACGGGACGGAGGGCTTCTGCATGATGCCCTCGGCCGAGACCCCGCTGCTGCACATCGCCGAGGACCCGGACCGGGTGTGGGCGGAGCACGGGGCCTGCTTCCTGCACGAGGCGGCGACCTACGCGTCCTGGCAGTCGAAGGAGATCCGCAGCGCGGTGCGGTCGGCCGCCCGCTCGGTGGCGGAACTGCGCACGGAGGGCGTGTACCGGGTCCTGACCCCGGACGAGGCGGTCGCCTACGCCCGGACCGCGGGCGAGGCGGGGAACCTGGTCCTGCACCCGCTGTGCGGCGGGATGCCGCTGGACGAGGGCTGGCGCAGCCGGCACCTGTTGTGCGAACAGGTGCTGCCCCGGCTCAAGGACTGAGCGGGGCAGCACCTGCTGCGAGAGGAGAGGGGTGGTGGCGGGGATGGTTACCCCATCTCCTCCAACGCCTTGCCCTTCGTCTCCGGCACCCACTTGAGGATGAAGGGGATCGAGAGCACGGCGAAGACCGTGTAGATGACGTACGCGCCGGACAGGTTCCAGTCCGACAGGGTGGGGAAGCTGACCGTGATCACCCAGTTGGCGACCCACTGGGCGGCGGCGGCCACGCCGAGGGCCGCGGCGCGGATGCGGCCGGGGAACATCTCGCCGAGCAGCACCCAGACCACCACCCCCCAGGACAGGGCGAAGAAGAGCAGGAAGAAGTTGGCGGCGGCCAGGGCCACGATGCCCTGCGCGTGGGGCAGGGCGATGTCGTCGCCGACGCCGGACTTGTACGAGAAGGCCCAGGCGGCCAGGCCGAGTGAGACCGCCATGCCGGCGGAGCCGATGAGCGCGAGGGGCTTGCGGCCGATCCGGTCCACGAAGACCATCGCGATCACCGTACCGATGATGTTCACGACCGAGGTCTCGAAGGAGTACAGGAACGAGGAGCTCGGGTCGATGCCGACCGACTGCCACAGCGAGGAGCTGTAGTAGAAGATCACGTTGATGCCGACGAGCTGCTGGAAGAGGGAAAGGCCGATACCGATCCAGACGATCGGCAGGAAGCCGAAGCGGCCGCCGAGCAGGTCCTTGAAGGTCGACTTCACCTCGGAGTGGATGGCGCGGTCGATCTCGCGGACCCGGGCGTCGGCGTCGATGCCCTGGCCCTCGACCTCGCGCAGCACCGTCTTGGCCTTCTCCATGCGGCCGACCGAGACGAGGAAGCGCGGGGACTCCGGGATGGCGAAGGACAGCAGACCGTAGAGCGCGGCGGGGACGACCATGACGCCGAGCATCCACTGCCAGGCTTCCAGGCCGCCGATGTCGCCGCGCTGGTCGCCGTCTGCGAGGTTGAGGATGCCCCAGTTGACCAGCTGGGACACGGCGATGCCGATGACGATCGCCGCCTGCTGGAAGGAGGCCAGCCGACCCCGGTAGGCGGGCGGGGAGACCTCGGCGATGTAGGCGGGACCGATCACGGAGGCCATGCCGATGCCGAAGCCGCCGATGACCCGCCACATGGCCAGGTCCCACAGGGCGAACGGCAGCGCGGAGCCGAGGGCGCTGGCGGTGAAGAGGACGGACGCGATCTGCATGCAGCGAATGCGGCCGATCCGGTCGGCGATGCGGCCGGCGGTGGCCGCGCCGACGGCGCAGCCGATCAGAGCGGCGGCGATCACCTGGGCAAGGGTTCCGGAGCCGACGTGGAAGCGGTCGCGGATCGCCTCGACGGCGCCGTTGATGACGGAGCTGTCGTAGCCGAAGAGGAAGCCGCCCATGGCAGCGGCCGCGGTGATGAAGACGACGTGGCCGAGGTGGTCGGGCCGGGCCGCGCTTCCACCGCCTGGCGCGGGTGCGTTCGCTGTGCTGGTCAAGGTGCGCTCCTGGGCCCGGCGGCGACGGCGGGCGGTGTGGGGATCTCGTCGATGCTCGTGTTCCTCTAGTGGCGCACAGCAAACTGCTGGCCACCACGTGAACGTCGGACACGGCACAGCGAAGCTTATGACTTCACTTTCTGAAGTCAATAGGCCCGGAGGTCCCCGCGGTGTGGAGTGGGATCAATGACTGCGTTCACTACATGAACAATCGGCCTCAGCGCAGCCGCTGGCTGATGACCTTCGAGACGCCGTCGCCCTGCATGGAGACTCCGTAGAGCGCGTCCGCGACCTCCATCGTCCGCTTCTGGTGCGTGATGACGATCAGCTGGGAGCTTTCCTGGAGCTCCTCCATGATCCGGATCAGCCGCTGGAGGTTGGTGTCGTCGAGCGCCGCCTCGACCTCGTCCATCACGTAGAACGGGCTGGGCCGGGCCTTGAAGATGGACACCAGCAGCGCGACGGCGGTCAACGACCGCTCGCCGCCGGAGAGCAGCGAGAGCCGCTTGACCTTCTTGCCGGGCGGCCGGGCCTCCACGTCCACGCCGGTGGTGAGCATGTGGTCGGGGTCGGTGAGGACCAGCCGGCCCTCGCCGCCGGGGAACAGCCGCGAGAACACGCCCTCGAACTCCCGGGCGGTGTCCCGGTACGCCTCGGTGAAGACCTGCTCGACGCGCTCGTCGACCTCCTTCACCACCTGGAGCAGATCGGCGCGGGTCTTGCGCAGGTCCTCCAGCTGCTCGCTCAGGAACCGGTGCCGCTCCTCCAGGGCGGCGAACTCCTCCAGGGCGAGCGGGTTCACCTTGCCGAGCTGCTGGTAGGCGCGCTCCGCCGCCTTGAGCCGCTTCTCCTGCTGGGCCCGTACGAAGGGGCCCGGCCGGTTGCGCGGGTGCTCGGGGTCCTCCGGCAGCTCCTCCCCGTCGGCGGGCGGGCTCGGCGGCACCGGCTGGTCGGGCCCGTACTCGGCGGTCAGGGCGGCCGCCTCGATCCCGAACTCCTCCAGGGCCCGGCCCTCCACCTGCTCGATGCGCAGCCGCTTCTCGGCGCCGAGGACCTCGCCGCGGTGCACGGAGTCGGTGAGCTTGTCGAGCTCGGCCTTCAGGTCGCGCCCGCGGGTGCGTGCCTCGCCGAGCTCCCGCTCGCGCAGGCCCTTGGCGTGCTCTGCGGCCGCGCGCTCCTGTTCGGCCCGGAGCAGCGACACCTCCAGGTGCGCGAGGAGCTGGCGGGCCCCGTCGCCGACGGCCCGGGCCACCTGGGCCTCGTGGCGCAGCCGTGCGCGGCGGCGCTCGGCGCGGGTGCGGGCCTCCCGTTCCGCCCTGGCCGCCCGGTCGAGTGCGTCGGCCCGGCCGGCCAGGCCCTTGACCCGCTCCTCATGGGTCCTGAGCTGGAGCCGGGCCTCCATCTCGGTCTGCCGTGCGTTGGCCCCGTCGGCGGCGAGGCGGTCCCTCACCGCCGTGTCGGGCTCGTCCTCCACCGGCATCTCCTCGGCGATGGCGAGCCGCTCGGCGCACTCCTCCACCTCCGCCAGCGCCTGCTCCAGGGCGTCCTGGGCCTTGGCCGCGGCGGCGGCGCTGCGCTCGGCCTCGCCCGCCGCGCCCTTCGCCTGCCCGGCGAGCCGCCCGAGCTGCTGGGCCACCCCCGCCCGGGCCTGCTCGGCGGCGCGCCGCCGCTCGCCGGTCTCCTCGACCTGCGCGGCGAGTTCCCGGCGCAGCGCCGTGGCCGCCTCCCGGGCCTCGGCGAGGTCCCGGCACTCGTCATCGAGCCGGGCCAGTTCGGCGGTGGCCTCGTCGACGGCGGCCTGAACCTCGATCAGGCTGGGCGCCCCGGCGGAACCGCCCTGCGCGTGGTGCGCCCCGAGCACGTCTCCGTCGAGCGTCACGGCGACGAGGTCGGGCCGCTCACCGACCAGCGCCTCGGCCTCGGCCAGCCCCTGGACGACGACGTGGTCGCGGAGCAGCCGCGCCACGGCCGCCTCCAGCCCGCCGTCCCCCCGCACCACGGCTGCGACGGCGACACCCTGCCGGGGCAGCCCCCAGTCGCCCGCGGGGCCCGTTCCGTGCGTGGCGCCCTGGCCGGAGCCCGGCGCGTCGGCCGTACGGCCCGTGCCCTGCCCCGGCACCAACGGCTCGCCCGCGCCCTCGACGGGCTCGCGTACGCCGCCGAGCAGGCCGGGCGCCGCCGGGCACGCAGCACCCCCGGTGCCGGACCCGGACTCGGCCGGTCCCCCGGCATCCGCCCCGCCCTGCGGGCCCGCCGCGCACACGGAGGTCTGGCCGGCGCCCGACGCGTCGACCGCCGGCCCGGTCTCCCGCGCCGGCAACGCCGGCCCGGCCGCGCGCCGTGCGGCGATATCGGCCGCGGCCATGGCGGCGGGCTCGGCCGCGTCCCGGGCCGCGAGCTCGGCCGGGTGGTGGGCGGCGGGCTCGGCTGCATTACGGGCGGCGAGCTCGGCTGCGTCGCGGGCGGCGAGGTCGGCGGCGTGCCCGGGTGCCGGCGGCGGGGGGATGGCACTCGGGTCCGAGGGCCGGGGATGCGGCGGGCCGATCGTCAGTGGGGCCGCGGCGATGAGGAAGGCGGCCTTGCCGGCGTCCGTGTCGCGCAGGTGGCGCATGGCCTCGGCGGCCGCCCCCGGCGAGGCCACCGCCAGCGCGTCCGCCGCGGAGCCGAGGGCCGCGGCCACCGCCGCCTCGTATCCCGGGGCCACCGACAACCGCTCCGCCGCAGGTCCCAGCAGGCCCGTCAACCGCTCCCGGGTCGCCAGGAGCGCCCCCGTGCCGTCCTTCCTGCGGAGCCCGAGCGCCAGCGCGTCCCGCCGGGCCGAGACCGCCGCCCGCGAGCGTTCGGCCGCGGCCAGGGCGTCCCGGGCCCCGCTCAGGGCGGCCTCCGCCTCGGCCAGCCCGGCCCGCGCCGTCTCGTACGCCTCGTCCGCCGAGGCGTCCTCCAGGCCGCCGACCTCCTCGGCGAGCGCCTCGTACTCGGCCTGCGCGGCGGCCGCCCGGGACTCCGCCTCGTCGCGCGCCGCCACCAGCCGGTCGATCTCGGCCTGGGCCGCGCCCGCACGGGACCGGGCCGCGCCCAGCCGTCCGGTCAGGCGGGCCAGGCCCTCACGCCGGTCGGCGATGGCCCGCGCCGCGTCCCGCAGCCGCCGTTCCTCCTCGGTGAGGGACCGCTCCAGCTCCGCCCGGTGCTCGACGGTGTCCTCCAGCGCGCGCGAGGCCGCCTCCAGCGCCGCCGTCAGCTCCGCCTCCTGCTCGCGGATCCGCGCGGCCTCGCGTTCCAGGTCCTCCGGGTCGCGGCCCCGCCGCTCCTCCTCCCCCGGAGCCGAGGCCGACTTGACCCGTGCGTCGGCCAGGGACGCGGTCCCCCGTACCCGCTCGGCGAGCTGCGACAGCTCGTACCAGGTCTGCTGCGCCCGCTGCAGCCGCGGAGCCAGCTGCCGCACGGCCTCCTCCAGTTCGGCCTCGCGCCGCAGCGCGTCCGCGAGCTGGGCCTCGGCGGCCTCCTTGCGCTCCTTCAGCGCCGCCTCGTCCGCGATCTCCGCGTCCAGCGCGCCCCGCAGCGTGACCAGGTCGTCGGCCAGCAGCCGCAGCCGCGCGTCGCGCAGGTCGGCCTGGATCACGGCCGCCCGCCGGGCGACCGCCGCCTGTCGTCCCAGCGGCTTCAGCTGGCGGCGGAGCTCGTCGCCCAGGTCCTGGACGCGGGAGAGGTTGGCCTGCATCGCGTCCAGCTTCCGCAGCGCCTTCTCCTTGCGCTTGCGGTGCTTCAGCACCCCCGCCGCCTCCTCGATGAAGGCGCGGCGGCCCATCGGGTCGGCGTGCAGGACGGAGTCCAGCTGGCCCTGCCCGACGATGACGTGCATCTCGCGACCGATGCCGGAGTCGGACAGCAGCTCCTGGATGTCGAGCAGACGGCACGTGTCACCATTGATCTGGTACTCGCTGCTGCCCCCGCGGAACATGATCCGCGTGATGGTGACCTCGGCGTACTCGATCGGCAGGGCGCCGTCGGAGTTGTCGATGGTCAGGGAGACCTCGGCCCGGCCGAGCGGCGGGCGTCCGGTGGTGCCCGCGAAGATGACGTCTTCCATCTTGCCGCCGCGCAGGGACTTGGCCCCCTGTTCGCCCATGACCCAGGACAGGGCGTCCACCACATTGGACTTTCCCGAGCCGTTCGGCCCCACCACACACGTGATGCCGGGCTCGAAGCGCAGGGTCGTGGCGGAGGCGAAGGACTTGAAGCCTCGCAGGGTCAGGGACTTGAGGTGCACGCCGCCGGACTCTACCTTTCACCTCCGGTTTCACCCATGAAGGTGCAGGGCACAACTGACGTCAAACGGAGTGGCGCGGAAAGAGAGAAGGGACGCCGAAGCGTCCCTATGCAGATCCTGCGGGGCTGGAATCGAGCAACGAGTGAGCGGATCAGGTGAGCGCAGGCTCCGCCTGGGGTACGTCGATGTCGATGCGGTCCAGCAGCGAGTCTCCGTGCTGAGCGGCGGCCGCGTTCAGCGCGTCGTTTTCGGACTGAATCCGTACGAGCTCGGACTCAAGGTCCTGGACGCGCTGCTGAAGCCGTCGCATCTCGGCGAGGAGTCGCGGGTCGGAGCCGCCGACGTAACCGAGAAGCGCCTTTGCCATGATGGATGGTCCTCCACATCGAGTGACCGACCGAAGCGGTGTGGGTCGTGAGGGAATCGCACCCGCGGATGTCCGGCAGCAACTGTCAGTCACTGCACGCGTTTCTCTTGCTAACGCGCCTACTGCCAACACTGCCAAACAGCTCAGGTGCGCGGGGCTTCCAGCGTCTCACCAAAAAGTTTGACGGTCAACACGATCACGCCCCGTATCGGCGGGCAGCCCGGCACTCGCAAGGGACATGGAGATCGTCCGCTTCTTCGAGCCTTCCACGGATCGCATCCCGCGGCAACGTGTCGACGGCGAACGTGCAGATCCGACCGTGTGGGGCGGGTCCCGCGATGCGATCAGTACATGATCAGCGGATCGCTCAGCGGATCTCGAAGCCGTCGTAGCCACCGCGCGGTGTGCCCCAGATCTCTGTCACTCCGTCGACCCGCCCGGGCGTGTCGGCGGAGCGCAGCCAGTTGAGCAACCGGTGGCAATTCTCACGTTGACCTTCGGCCACCACCTGCACTCGCCCGTCGTCGAGGTTGAGCGCGACCCCGGCGAGCCCTCCGATCTCCATGGCATTGGCCCTGGTGAACCAGCGGAAGCCCACGCGCTGTACACGGCCGCGCACCCAAGCGGTCAGGCGGACATCTTCGTTCATGCGCGAACGCTAACCGGGCGGTCACCTTCCGCCCGCATCGCCCCCCATGTCCCATGGCGTACAGTCGCGCACCAATGAACTCACCCATTTGGGTGAGTAAAGGATGATCTTCACCCGCCAGGAAGGTACGCGCCGATGGGACGCCACCGACTCCCCGCCGAGCCGCGCCGCGCCGGCAAGGGCCGCACCGCTGCCCGCAACGGCCTGATCGGCATCTCGGTGGCCGTCGTCCTCGGCACGGCCGCCGTCACCACCGGCATGGTGCCGGTCGGCGGCTCCTTCCCCTATGTAGGGGTCGGCAGCAGCGGCTCGGGCGACCGTACGCAGGCCAAGGCCTCGCCCACCCCCGTCTCCGCGGTGGAGCAGCAGGGCGGCCTCGCCAACCTGTCCGGCCGCGCCTCCGCCGCCCCCGGCGGGGCGAGCCCCTCCCCGTCGGCGTCGCCCTCCGCGTCGGCCTCTCCCTCACCTTCGGCCTCGCCGAGCCCGTCCGCGTCCGCCTCCGCGACACCCTCCGCCGCCGCCAAGGCGCCCGAGAAGCCCGCGGCCGCCCCGGTGCCCCCGAAGCCGGCCGCACCCAAGCTCGCGGTCCCCAAGCCGCCGGCCCCCCAGCCCGTGGCCCCCAAGCCGCCGGCCCCCAAGCCCTCGGCCCCGCCCGCCGGGGACGGCCACTCCGCCGAGGAGGCCGCCGTACTGGCCCTGGTCAACCAGGAGCGGGCCCAGGCCGGCTGCGGTCCGGTCCGGGCGAACCCGCCGCTCGCGGCGCTGGCCGGCGCCTTCAGCAAGGACATGGCCACCCGGGGCTTCTTCGACCACACCGACCCCGACGGCAACACCCCGTGGGACCGCGCCACCAAGGCAGGGCTCTCCGGTCTCGGCGGCGAGAACATCGCCCGGGGACAAGGTGACGCGGCCGCCGTGATGAACGCGTGGATGAACAGCCCCGGCCACCGGGCGAACATCCTCAACTGCGAGTTCCGCACCCTGGGCGTCGGCGCGTACTTCGCGGACGGCGGCCCCTGGTGGACCCAGGACTTCGGCTTCTGACCGGCCGTCCAAATCCGCCCGCGCGATGCGCTATCCAATCGAAAGCGCAAGCTGTCGGTCAGCGCTGCCCGGAGCTAAGCTGGCAGGCATGCAGACAGACCTGCCGGAGACCGCCGTGCTTCCCGACGCGATGCCCTTCGACGCCTTCGCGCGCGCGTGCCCGTCCCGGGAGACCCTGGAGCACGTCACCGGACGGTGGGGCAGCCTCACCGTGGGCGCCCTGCGCGAGGGCTCGTGCCGCTTCAACGAGCTGCGCCGCAAGGTCGACGGGGTCAGCGAGAAGATGCTCTCCCAGACGCTGCAGGCCCTGGAGCGCGACGGCATCGTGAACCGCGAGGCACAGCCGACGAACCCGCCGCGCGTGGACTACGAGCTGACCCCCCTCGGCATAGAGGTCGCCGACCGGCTGCTGGCGCTCATCCACTTCCTTGAGGGGAGCATGCCGCAGGTGCTCGACTCCCGCGCGTCCTACGACGCCAGGCGCGGGGGCCGCTGACAGCGCGGGCAGAAGTAGCTGGACCGGTTCATCCACGGCCGCCGCCGCATCGGCGTACCGCAGCGCCGGCAGGGTTCGTCCTCCCGCCCGTAGGCGTCGAGCGAACGGTCGAAGTAGCCGGACTCGCCGTTCACGTTGACGTAGAGGCTGTCGAAGCTGGTGCCGCCGACATCGAGGGCGGCCTTCATGACGTCCCGGACATGGCCGAGGAGTTCCGTGCTCCGGGGGCGCGTGAGGGTGGCGGTGGGGCGCTCGTAGTGCAGCCGGGCCCGCCACAGCGCCTCGTCGGCGTAGATGTTGCCGACCCCGCTGATCAGCGACTGGTCGAGCAGGGCCCGCTTGACGGTGGTCCGCTTGGCGCGCAGGGCGAGGTGGTAGGCGCCCTCGTCGAAGAGGGGGTCCAGGGGGTCCCGGGCGATGTGCGCGATGACGTCGGGCAGGCCCTCGGCGCTGCCGGCGACGCTCTCGTGGAGCGACAGGCCGCCGAAGGTGCGCTGGTCGACGAAACGCAGCTCGGTACCGGTGTCGTCCTGGAACCGCACCCGGATGCGCAGGTGCTTCTCGTCGGGTGCCTCCTCGGGCTGCACGAGGAGCTGCCCGCTCATGCCGAGGTGCCCGAGGACGGAGAGGTCCCGCCCTTCCAGCGGCAGCCAGAGGTACTTGCCCCGGCGCCGCGGTATGCCGATGGTCTGCCCCTTGAGGCGCGCGGCGAAGTCGGCGCCCCCGGCCGGGTGCCGCCGCACGGCCCGCGGGTGCAGCACCTCGACGGCGTCCACCGTCCGGCCGGCCACCCAGCGCTCCAGGCCCCGCCGCACGACCTCTACTTCGGGCAGCTCGGGCACGGCGGTCTCCTCCACGGCGGTGCGTACATCTGGCACCGCCGAGCCTACCGGCCGGCCCGAAGGGCCCCGGAAACGGGAGCACCCGCCCCTGCGCGGCAGGGGCGGGCGTACATCCCGAAGGAAGGGTCAGACGCTCGGCGTCGGGTCGGTGGGTGTCGGCGCCCCGCCGTCCTCGGCCGCGGCCTCGGCGCCGGCCACAGCCGCCACCGGAGCCTGTGCGGCGGCCGCGGCCGCGGCTTCCGCCGCGATCCGCTCGTCCGCCGCGGCACGGATCCCGCGCCACGCGGATTCCGCCGCCTGCTGTTCCGCTTCCTTCTTGCTGCGGCCGGTGCCGGTGCCGTACGAGACACCACCGACGCGGGCGGCAGCAGTGAAGGTCTTCTCGTGGTCCGGACCGGTCTCGGTGACCAGGTACTCGGGCACGCCGAGCCCCTCGGCCGCCGTGAGCTCCTGGAGGCTGGTCTTCCAGTCCAGGCCCGCCCCGAGGTTCGAGGACTTCTCGATGAGCGGGTCGAAGAGCCGGTGCACCAGCTCCGAGGCCGCTTCGAGGCCCTTGTCGAGGTAGACCGCGCCGATCACCGCTTCCAGGGTGTCGGCGAGGATGGAGGCCTTGTCCCGGCCGCCCGTGCCCTCTTCGCCCCGGCCGAGCCGGATGAACGAGCCGAGGTCGAGGCCGCGTCCGACCTCCGCCAGTGCACGCGAGTTGACCACCGCGGCCCGCAGTTTGGCCAGCTGGCCTTCCGGCAGGTCGGGGTGGGTGGTGTACAGCGTGTCCGTGACCACCAGGCCGAGCACGGAGTCCCCGAGGAACTCCAGGCGCTCGTTGGTGGGCAGACCGCCGTTCTCGTATGCGTACGAGCGGTGGGTCAGCGCACGCACCAGAAGGGCGGACTCAAGTCGATACCCGAGCCGCCCTTCCAGAAGCGTGTGGGACGAGGCCGCGTTGTTACTGTCTGCCTGCTTCTCAGCGTTGGACAGCTCAGACATTGCGCCTCTCACCAGCCGCTCAGACCTCGAGGACCTGGCGCTTGTTGTAGGTGCCGCAGCTCGGGCACGCGATGTGCTGGAGCTTCGGCTCCTGGCAACGCTCACACGAAACCAGGGTGGGGACCGCAGCCTTCCACTGCGACCGGCGGTGGCGCGTGTTGCTGCGCGACATCTTCCGCTTCGGAACAGCCACGGCTACTTCTCCTGCTTCTCGGCGGCGCTCTGAACGTCGTCAGATGCAGTGCCGCTCATGTTGTCCTTCTCGTCGTCCTGATCGGTCACGACGAGTTCCTGCAATGCCGCCCAACGGATGTCGAGGGCGTCGTGGTGGTGGTCCGGGTCGTCGTTCAGGCTGACCCCGCATTCGGGGCACAGTCCGAGACAGTCCTCCCGGCACACCGGCTGCAGCGGCAGTGCGAGCACCACCGCGTCGCGCAGCACGGGTTCGAGGTCGAACAAGCCGTCCTCAAGGAAGAGCCTGTCCTCGTCGTCCTCGGCGTCGTCGGCCGGCTCCGCGTGAGCGCGGCTCCGGTCGTCGGCGTCAGGGTACGAGAACATCTCCTGGAAGTCCGCGTCGAGCTTGCGCTCCACGGCCTCCAGACACCTTACGCACTCCCCTTCGGCCGCTGCACGGACGGTGCCTGTGACAAGCACCCCTTCCATGACCGACTCAAGGCGGAGTTCGAGCTTCAGGGGGGCGCCTTCCGGCACTCCGATGACCCCTGCGAGACCGAGGTCCGCCGGAGCGGGGATCTCGCGGGACAGCCGCTGCATGGCACCAGGACGCCGACCCAGCTCGTGCGTGTCGAACACGAGGGGGTTGCGGTGGTCGAGGCGGGTGTTCAGGGCCGTTCCTGCTTTCACAGTTCGCTGAAGATCAAAGAATCCGCCGCTTGAGGGCAGCATGGATCGCGGTGCATACGCGCGACCGAAGGGCCAGGATACCCGGCCCTTCGCTCAGAGCCCAATCCGGTCCTAGCGCCCCTGCTCGTACTGGCGCAGCTGCTCCAGGTTGATCATGCTCGTGTCGAAGAAGCTGGTCTCGTCGAGCGCGGGCTGCTGGGGCTGGACCGGCTGCTGGGGCGGGTAGGCCGCGTAGGGGTCGGGGTGCTGCGCCTGCTGCTCGTAGGCCATCGCGTAGGGGTCGGGCTGCTGGGCCTGCTGCTGGTAGGCGTAGGGGTCCTGGTAGCCGTACGCGTCCTGCTGCCCGGGCTGCTGCTGCGGGTAGCCGTACGCGTCGTACGCGGGCTCCGGCTGGGCCTGCGCCGGGATCACCGGGGCCACCGGGCCCTCCGGCTCCGCCAGGCCCGCCAGGAAGTCCGCGTCGCTGGCCGAGCGGGACTGCGGGGCGCCTGCCGCGTCCTGGGCCGCCATGTGGGCACCGAGGTCGTCCGTGGGGACCCTGCCCAGCAGCTTCTGCCGGCCCCGGCCGACCGCCTCCAGGGTCTTGGAGAGCACCGCCTCGAAGGTCGCCAGCTTGCTGTCGACGTACGCGTCCGCCTGCCGGCGCTGCGTCTCGGGGTCGTGGCTGCGCTCAGGCGCCTCCGCGTCCGGATAGCCCTGCTCGTCCAGGCCGGGGCCGCGGCCCAGCAGCTTCTCGCGGCCGCGGTCGACCGAGCCGATGGTCTTGGTGAGGACGACCTCGAAGTTCGCGAGCTTGCTGTCGACGTAGTCGTCGGCCTCGGCCCGGATCTCCTCGGCCTCCCGGCGGGCGTCCGCCAGGATCCGGTCCGCCTCGTCCTGGGACCGGCGCGCGATCTCGGTGTCGGAGATCAGCGAGCCGCGCTGGGCGTGCGCGGACTCGATGATCCGCTCCGCCTCCCGGCGGGCCTCCTCGACCATCTGCTCCCGGCCGCCGATGAGCTCCTGCGCCTGCGCGAGCGAGCCGGGCAGGGCCTGGCGCACTTCCTCAAGCTGGGCCAGCAGCTCCGCGCGGTTGATCACGCAGGAGGCCGACATGGGCATGGACCGGGCGCTGCCGACGGCCGCGACGATCTCGTCGAGCTTCTTCTGCACGTCCATGGGGGCTCGCACTCTCTCGGCCTCGGGCGGTTCCTGAGACGGACGGGACGACTGTAAGGCCACCGGCAGGGCGCCCGACAGCCACTGACGCCCCGTCAGCAGGTCAGCGGTTCGCCAGCCGCTCGGTCAGTGCCGCGTGTACGTGCGGCGGCAGCAGGTGGGCGACGTCGCCGCCCCAGGCGGCGACCTCCTTGACCAGGGAGGAGGACAGGAAGCTGTAGGTGGGGTTGGTCGGCACGAACAGCGTTTCGACGCCCGACAGGCCCATGTTCATCTGGGCCATCTGCAGCTCGTAGTCGAAGTCGCTGACGGCGCGCAGCCCCTTGACGATGGCGGGGATCTCGCGCTGCTTGCAGAAGTCGACGAGCAGTCCGTGGAAGGACTCGACCTCGACGTTGCCGTAGCCGGCGGTCGCCTCGCGGATCAGCTCGATCCGCTCCTCGACGGTGAACAGCCCCTGCTTGGACTGGTTGATCATCACGGCGACGTGCACGACGTCGTAGAGCCTGGAGGCCCGGCCGATGATGTCGAGGTGTCCGTTGGTGATGGGGTCGAATGACCCGGGACAGACGGCGCGGCGCAACTTGGGTCCCTCGCTCTCCGGTGCGGTCTTCATGAATCTTCGCCGGTGAAGGCGGCGCGACCGTACCAAAGGGTGCCCTCGCCGTATTTCCTGGAGCGGAGCGGCTCGAACCCCTCGGGCCACGGGAACGCACCGCTCCTCGTACCGCGCTCCACGGTGACGAGCGCATCGCCGGTGAGCCAGCCATTGGACCGGAGTGTGAGCAGGATCTCGCCAAGATCGTCGTGGCCGACGGCGTAGGGCGGGTCCAGGAAGACCACGTCGTACGGGTCCCCGGCCGCTGCCGCCGCCACGACCTGCTCGGCCTTGCCGGCCCGGAACTCGGCGCCGGGCAGGCCCAGCGCCCTGATGTTGTCCCGGATGGCCTTCGCGGCCTTGGGGTCGGTCTCGACGAGCAGGGCGTGGGCGGCGCCGCGGGAGAGGGCTTCCAGGCCGACGGCGCCGGATCCGGCGTACAGGTCGAGCACCCGTGCCCCCTCGACGCCGTGCAGGGACTCCCAGGTGGAGAAGAGGCCTTCGCGCATCCGGTCCGAGGTCGGCCGGGTACCGGTGCCCGGGGGCACGGTCAGCCGTCGCCCGCCGGCACTGCCGGCGATCACGCGGGTCATCTGGGGTCCTTCGGTCACGGGGTACTGACGGGTACTGCGGGTTCCACGATAGGTCGTACGACCGCGGGCCGTACCGCTCAGCCCTTCTCCAGGTACTGCTCGCGTTCGGTGTCGAGCAGGGCGTCGAGCGCGGCCTTCAGGCCCGGCAGCCGCTCCAGCTCCGGGTCGGCGGCGACCACGCGGGTGGCCTCCTCGCGGGCCTGGGCGATGATCTCCTCGTCCTCGATGACGGCGAGCATGCGCAGCGAGGACCGGACGCCCGACTGGGCCTGTCCGAGCACATCGCCCTCGCGGCGCTGCTCCAGGTCGATCCGGGAGAGTTCGAAGCCGTCGAGGGTGGCGGCGACGGCGGCCAGCCGGGCCCGGGCGGGACTGGCCTCGTGCATCTCGCTGACCAGCAGGCACAGGCCGGGCGCGGAGCCGCGGCCGACGCGGCCGCGCAGCTGGTGGAGCTGGGAGACGCCGAACCGGTCGGCGTCCATGATGACCATGACCGTGGAGTTGGGGACGTTCACCCCGACCTCGATGACGGTGGTGGCGACCAGGACCTCGACCTCGCCGGCGGCGAAGCGCCGCATCACCTCGTCCTTGTCGGCCGGGTCCATCCGGCCGTGCAGCACCTCGACCGCCAGCCCGGCGAGCGGGCCGCGGGCGAGCTGCTGCGCGATGTCGAGGACGGCCAGCGGCGGGCGCTTTTCCGCCTCGTCCTCGGCGGAGGGCTTCTTCTTCGGCTCGTCGTCGCCGTCGCCGATGCGCGGGCACACCACGTACGCCTGGTGGCCGTTCTCCACCTCCTCGCGGACCCGCTCCCAGGCGCGGGCCAGGAAGTGCGGCTTGTCCTTGGCCGGCACCACGTGGGTGGCGATCGGGGAGCGCCCGGCGGGCAGCTGGTCGAGGACGGAGGTCTCCAGGTCGCCGAAGACGGTCATCGCGACGGTGCGCGGGATCGGGGTCGCCGTCATCACCAGCAGGTGCGGCGGCTGCTTGCCCTTCGAGCGCAGCGCGTCGCGCTGCTCCACGCCGAAGCGGTGCTGTTCGTCGACGACGACCAGGCCGAGGTCGTGGAACTGCACCTTGTCCTCGATCAGCGCGTGCGTGCCGATCACGAGGCCCGCCTCGCCGGTGACCAGGTCGAGCAGGGCCTGGCGGCGGGCGGCCGTCCCCATGGAGCCGGTGAGCAGCACCACCTTGGTGCCCTGGTCGGAGCCGCCGAGCAGGCCGCCTTCGGCCAGGTCGCCCATCATCTCGGTGATGGAGCGGTGGTGCTGCTGGGCGAGGACCTCGGTGGGGGCGAGCATCGCGGCCTGTCCGCCGCTGTCCACGACGGCGAGCATGGCGCGCAGCGCGACCATGGTCTTCCCGCTGCCGACCTCGCCCTGGAGGAGGCGGTGCATGGGGTGTTCGGCGGCGAGGTCGTCGAAGATCTCCTTCGAGACGGTCTGCTGTCCCTCGGTGAGGGTGAAGGGCAGCTTGGCGTCGAAGGCGTCGAGCAGGCCGCCCGGGGCGGGCCGGCGCGGGACCGCGGGGAGCAGGGAGTCGGCGTGCCGGCGGCGGGCCAGGGCGGTCTGGAGGACGAAGGCCTCGTCCCACTTCAGCCGCTGGCGGGCGTCCTCGACGTCGGCCTTGGCGGCGGGCCGGTGGATCTTCAGCAGGGCCTCGGTGAGCGGGATCAGCCCGCGGTGCGCGCGCAGCGCGTCCGGCAGCGGGTCCACGGCCTCCCGGGCGCGGGGCAGGACCGCGTCGACGGCCTTGGAGATCTTCCAGGACTCCAGCTGCTTGCACGCCGGGTAGATGGGGATCAGCTGATTGGCGAAGGCGGCCGCCGCGTCGGACTCCCCGGCCTCCGCGCCCAGCGGCTCGTACGCCGGGTGGGCCAGCTGGAGCTTGCGGTTGAACAGGGAGACCTTGCCGGCGAACATCGCGCGGGTGCCGGGCAGGAGCTCCTTGTGCGGTTTGTGGACGCCCGCTCCGAAGAAGACCAGTTGGAGCCGGCCGCTGCCGTCGGTGATGGTCACCTCCAGGCGTTTTCCGCGGCCGCCGTTGAAGGTCAGGATCCGGGCGTCGGCGACCTGGGCCACGACCGTCACGTGCTCGTCGATCTGGTCGGCGAGCTCGGTCAGCGAGGTCAGCTCCCCGCGCTCGGCGTACCGCCGCGGATAGTGGTGGAGCAGGTCCAGGACCGTGTGCAGGCCGAGCTGCTCGGCCAGCACCTTGGCGGTGGCGGGGCCGAGCGTCTTCTTGAGGTCTTCGTCGAGCGCGGGCACGGGTTCATTGCACACCATGGCGCCGACAACTCCGCTATTCGACTCCGATGAGCAGGGGCGCCGAGTACCGCCCGCCCCGGTAGGTGACGGTGTCCACCGCCAGGTGCCCGTGCTGGACGTGGGCCTCCAGGCGGGCGGCGAGGGTGTCGGGCACCTCGGGGCCCAGGACCAGGGTGACCAGTTCGCCGCCGGAGCCCAGCATGCGGTCGAGGACCGCCTCGGCGGTCTCCGTCAGGGCGGAGCCGATGACGGCGACGTCGCCGTCGATGAGCCCGAGCACGTCCCCGGCCTGGCAGATGCCGGCGGAGGTGAAGGACTGCCGTTCGGCGACGGCGAGTTCCCCGTAGCGGGTGGCGCCGGCCGCCGCGGTCATGGCGACGACGTCCTCGTCGAAGCTGGCGTCCGGGTCGTGGACGGCGAGGGCGGCCAGGGCCTGGACCGCGGACCGGGTGGGGATCACGGCCACGCGCACCCCGTCGGCGCGGGCCTGTTCGGCCGCGGCGGCCGCGGCGGCGCGCTGCTCGGCGCCTCCGGGCAGCAGCACCACCTCGCGGGCGTGGGCGCGCCGGACGGCGTCGGCCAGTGCGGCGGCTTCGGGCGCCTCTCCTGCGCGGGCGAGCACGGTGGTGGCGCCGGCCTCCTCGCACAGCCCGGCCAGTCCCTCGCCCGGGACCACGGCGACCACGGCCCGCTGGGCGCGCTCGCCGCGCGCCCGGCGCCGCTCGTCGCCGAAGTGGGTGATGCGGATCCGGTAGGGCCGCCCGGCGGCCACGCCGGCCTCCACGGCCGCGCCGGGGTCGTCGACGTGCACGTGCACGTTCCACAGCCCGTCGCCGCCGACCACCACGAGGGAGTCCCCCAGTCCGTCGAGGCGGGCCCGCAGCTCGGCCACGGCCGGTTCGGCCGCCTCCAGCAGGTAGATCACCTCGTACGCGGGCCCGCCGTGCTCCTCCGCGTCGCAGGGCTGCGGGGTCTGCGGTACGGGTACGGCCCGGCCGCGGATCGCCTCGGGGGCGGGTGCCTCGCCGGACAGCGCCTGCCACAGGGCCCCCAGGACGGCGACCAGCCCGCTGCCCCCGGCGTCGACCACCCCGGCCCGGCCCAGCTCGGCCAGCTGCAAGGGGGTGTCGGCGAGGGCCGTGCGGGCTCCGTCGTAGGCGGCCCGGGCCACGTCGGCGGGGCTCCCGGCGGCGGCCTCGGCGGCTGCACCGGCCCGGGCCGCCGCGGCGGCGACGGTGAGCATGGTGCCCTCGACGGGGTGCGCGACCGCCTCGTACGCCTCCTCGGCGGCCCGGGCCAGCGCCTCGGCGAGCAGCCTGGCCGGCCCGCGGTCCCCGGGCTCGTCGCCCAGGACGTCGGCCACCCCGCGCAGCAGCTGGGCCAGGATCGTCCCGGAGTTCCCCCGGGCGCCTATGAGGGCGCCGTGCGCGTACGCCCGTACCGCCTGGGCGAGGGAGGGCGGCGGGGGCGCGGCCCCGGGTGTGGTCCCGTCCCCGTCCGCGGGGGCGCCGGTGAAGACCTGCGCGAGCGCGCGGTGCGCGGATTCGGCGGTGAGGTGGAGGTTGGTGCCGGTGTCCGCGTCCGCGACGGGGTAGACGTTGATGGCGTCGATGTCCTCGCGTGCCCGGCCCAGGGCGGCCACGGCCAGGGAGCTCCAGGTGCGCACCGCTTCGGCGTCGAGCTCGTCGGCGGGCTGCGGCTGCGGCTCGTGCGGCACCGGGCGTTCCTCCTTGTGCGGGCCAGGGTTCACCGCAGGGTAACCAAGGGCGGGCCGGTCGCCGGGACCGCGGGCGGGCCCGGCGGCGGCCATGGTAGTTTTCTTGGACCGGAGCAGTCGTTGTATGCTGCTCCGGTTGCCCGATGAAAGTCGGGCCATTCCCCCGGCAAACCACTTCAGATCTCTGATCCGGTGCGCCGGATTTCACTGTAAGTGCACCTGAAGTCTTTGGAGTGACCTGTGGCTGCCAACTGCGACGTTTGCGGCAAGGGGCCGGGCTTCGGCAACAACATCTCGCACTCGCACCGCCGTACGTCCCGTCGCTGGAACCCGAACATCCAGCGCGTCCGTGCCGTGGTCAGTGGGACGCCGAAGCGCCTCAACGCCTGCACCTCGTGCATCAAGGCCGGCAAGGTCTCGCGCTGACGCCTCCCGTCGTCGTAGCGCAGCCCTTTCCGGTTGCCAAGAAGGCCGGTCCACCTCGTGGACCGGCCTTTTGCCTTGCCCGGAGCGACGGGCGGGCCGACCACCGCATCCCGTGATGCGGTGGTCCCGTGCTGTCAGCTCACCGGTTCCACTGCCAGGCGTGGTCGACCGGGCCGATGCCGCCGCCGAGCGCGAAGCCGGCCGCGATGGCACCGGTGACGTACTCCTTGGCCTCCATCACGGCCTGCGGCACGTCCTGCCCCTTGGCGAGGCCGGCCGCCACCGCGGAGGCGAGGGTGCAGCCGGTGCCGTGGGTGTGCCGGTTGTCGTGGCGCGGGGCCCGCAGCCACAGCAGGGTGTCTCCGTCGGTGAGCAGGTCGGCGGCCTCACCGCCGTGGGCGGCCAGGTGCCCGCCCTTGACCAGCACCCACTCCGGTCCGTACCCGAGGACGGCGTCGGCGGCCCGCCGCATGTCGTCCTCGCTCTCCACGACCAGGCCCGTGAGCTGTGCGACCTCGTCGAGGTTGGGGGTGGCGACGGTGGCCCGCGGCAGCAGTTCCTTGCGTACGGCGTCCAGGGCCGAGGCGGCGAGCAGCGCGTCCCCGTGCTTGGAGACCCCGACCGGGTCCACGACGGCGGGGGCCGCGGTGGCGGCCAGCAGCTCGGCGACGGTCTCCACCAGCGCGGCGGAGGACAGCATGCCGGTCTTGACGGCCTGTACGCCGATGTCGTCGGCCACGGCCCGGTACTGGGCCCTCACGGCCTCGGCGGGCAGTTCCCAGGCTCCGTGGACGCCCAGGGAGTTCTGCGCGGTCACGGCGGTCACCACGCTCATCCCGTGCACGCCGAGCGCCAGCATGGTCTTGAGGTCGGCCTGGATTCCGGCGCCACCGCCGGAGTCGGATCCGGCAACGGTCAGGCACAGCGGTGGCGCGCCGCTCATCGGCAGGGCTCCTCGGTGGACGGGTCGGAGCCGAAGTGGTCCCAGCCACCGGTGCTCGTCCAGGGCGCGCCGTCCACGGTCACCTGGGGCAGCGCGGACCGGTTCAGCACCTCCCCGATGACCTTCCAGCGGGCCGGCAGTTTCACGTCGGGCGGGAAGGTCGCCACGATGGCGTGATCCTCTCCGCCGGTGAGCACCCACTGCAAGGGGTCGACGCCGACGGCCTGTCCGATGTCGTGCATCTGGGTCGGGATGTCCACGGCCGCCGAGCGCAGGTCGATCCGCACCTTGCTGGCCTCCGCGATGTGCCCGAGGTCGGCGATGAGTCCGTCGCTGACGTCGGTCATGGCCGTGGCGCCGAGTCCGGCGGCGGCGGGGCCCGCGTGGTAGGGCGGTTCGGGGCGCCGGTGTGCCTCGACGAAGGCCCGCGGGGAGCGGAAGCCGCGCGAGAGCACGGCGTATCCGGCGGCGGACCAGCCCAGCCAGCCGGTGACGGCCACGACGTCGCCGGGCTGGGCGCCGGAGCGCAGCACGGGCTCGTGGTTGCGCAGGTCGCCGAGGGCGGTGATGGAGACGGTGATCGTGTCGCCGCGGACCACGTCCCCGCCGACCACGGCCGCTCCGGCGACCTGGCATTCGTCGCGCAGACCGTCCATCAGCTCGGTCGGCCAGGTGACCGGGAGCTCGGCCGGGACGACGAGGCCGAGCAGCAGCGCGGTCGGCACCGCGCCCATGGCGGCGATGTCGGCGAGGTTCTGCGCGGCGGCCTTGCGGCCGACGTCGTAGGCCGTGGACCAGTCGCGCCGGAAGTGCCTGCCCTCCAGGAGGATGTCCGTGCTCGCCACGACCCGCCGGTCGGGGGCCGACACCACCGCGGCGTCGTCGCCGGGTCCGAGCCGGACCGCCGGGGTGGTGGTGAGCCGTGAGGTGAGCTCCCGAATGAGCCCGAACTCCCCCAGCTCGCCCACAGTGCCCTTCATCGCTGTGCCCCTTCTTGCCCAGTCCGCTTGCGGTCGCGAGCCGTCACAGCTCTGGGTACCGTCAACAGATACGTCAACTTCTGCTCTTCGTACGCCCCGCTGTGCGTGGCACCGGGCTCGCGGGTCTCCCCGCGGCGCTCGGCGACGCGGTACCGTGGCGTCCCTTCTTCCCCGGGCCCGCCCGCAATTCCAGGGCCCACCTGAAGGTTAGGGGAATCGATCCTCGTGGCCGCCCTGGAGGTTCCGTGGTACAGGCGTACATCCTCATCCAGACCGAGGTGGGCAAGGCGTCGTTCGTCGCCGAGTCCATCAGCCAGATCGCGGGGGTGATCCAGGCGGAGGACGTGACGGGCCCCTACGACGTGATCGTGCGCGCCCAGGCCGAGACCGTGGACGAGCTGGGCCGCATGGTCGTCGCCAAGGTCCAGCAGGTGGAGGGGATCACCCGCACCCTGACCTGCCCGGTGGTCCATCTGTAGCCCCCGTCTACTCTTGGCCGGTGATGTCCCTCCACCGCCGGCCCGTCCGTGTGCCCGCTCTGCCCGCCCTGGTCGCCGTACTGGCCCTTGCGGGCTGTGTCCCGGGCGGCGCGCGGGCCCGGGTGGATCCGCCGCCCGCGCCGCCCGCCGACGTCGCGGGGTTCTGTGCAGCGCTGCACAGGGAACTCCCGGAGAAGGTGGCCGGCCTGGCGCGGACCCCCACCGACCCGGAGTCCGACCTGACCGCCGCGTGGGGCGGCTCGGCGATCGTACTGCGGTGCGGCATCCCCAAGCCCGCGGAGATGGCCGATCCGAAGCAGGAAGGCGTCCATGTGAACGGCGTGGCCTGGCTGCTGGAGGAGCTCCCCGACGACGCCGGCGGGGGTTTCCGGTTCACCACCGGCATGCGCCTGGCGTACACGCAGGTCCAGGTCGACGAGGAGCATGCCACGGATGCGGGGATGCTGGTCGGGCTGTCCACCGCCGTGGCCAAGGCCGTGCCGGAGGGGATCTCCTCGTACTGATCCCCTCGTACTGGTCTCCTCGCGCCGGGCCGGCCCGGCCCGCCTCGCACCGACCGCCCGCCGGGAATCCCGGCGGGCGGTCGGCGTGTACGGGTGTGCGCCGTACGGCGGCTAGCGCAGGCCGGTGGAGCGGCGCAGGGCGGCCTGGATCAGGCGGTCCACCAGCTCCGGGTAGGCGACGCCCGACTCCTGCCACATGCGGGGGTACATGGAGATCGGCGTGAAGCCCGGCATCGTGTTGATCTCGTTGATGACGAAGGTGCCGTCCTCGGTGAGGAAGAAGTCGGCACGCACCAGGCCCTCGCAGGACGCGGCCTCGAAGGCCTCGATCGCCAGCCGCTGCACCTCGGCGGTCTGCTCCGGGGTGAGCGGGGCGGGCACGATCCCGGAGGCGGAGTCGATGTACTTCGCCTCGAAGTCGTAGAAGTCATGGCTGGAGACCGGGGGGATCTCGGCGGGCGCGCTGGCGCGCGGGCCGTCCTCGAACTCCAGCACCCCGCACTCGATCTCGCGGCCGCGCAGCAGCGCCTCCACGATGATCTTCGGGTCGTGGCGCTGGGCCTCGCGGATCGCCTCGTCCAGGCCGGAGGCGTCGTCGACCTTGGTGATGCCGATGGAGGAGCCGGCCCGGGCGGGCTTGATGAAGAGCGGCCAGCCGTGCTCGCCCGCGAAGTCCAGGATCTTCGCCTCGGCGGCGTCCCGGTCGGCCTCCCACTCGCGGGGGCGGACGGTCACGTACGGCCCGACGGGCAGCCCGAAGGAGGTGAAGACCCGCTTCATGTACTCCTTGTCCTGGCCGACGGCCGAGGCGAGGACGCCCGAGCCGACGTACGGGATGCCGGAGAGCTCCAGGAGCCCCTGCAGGGTGCCGTCCTCGCCGTACGGGCCGTGCAGCACGGGGAAGACGACGTCGACCTCGCCCAGGGCCTTGGGAACGGCTCCCGGCTCGGTGTAGACGACCTCGCGGCTCGCCGGGTCGACGGAGAGCACGACGGCGCCCTCCTCGGACTCCGAGAGCTCCTCGACGTTCGGGAGCCGGCGGTCGGCGATGGCCATCCGCTCGGGCGCGTCGGCGGTCAGCGCCCACCGGCCGTCGGTGGTGATGCCGATGGGCAGCACCTCGTACTTGGAGCGGTCGATCGAGCGCAGCACCGCGCCCGCCGTGACGACCGAGATGGCGTGTTCCGAGCTGCGGCCGCCGAACACGACGGCCACGCGGGGCTTGCGGCCCTGCTGCTCAGGGGTCTGGGGGAGGTTCTCGCTGCTCATATCGCCACGAGGGTACCCGCTCAGACGTCCGGAAAGGAGTCAGCGGCGTTCCGGTTTGGCGCTGCGCGCCATCAGTTCCTTCAGTGCGACCAGCGGCGGCTTGCCGTGGTGGACGATCTCGACCACCGTGTCGGTGATCGGCATGTCCACTCCGTGGCGGCGCGCCAGATCGGCCACCGACTGGCAGGACTTGACGCCCTCGGCGGTCTGGCTGGTGACCGCGATGGTCTCCTCCAGGGTCATCCCGCGCCCGAGGTTGGTGCCGAAGGTGTGGTTCCGGGACAGCGGCGAGGAGCAGGTGGCGACGAGGTCGCCCAGACCGGCGAGCCCGGAGAAGGTGAGCGGGTCGGCTCCCATCGCCACGCCCAGGCGGGTCGCCTCGGCCAGGCCACGGGTGATCAGCGAGCCCTTGGTGTTGTCGCCCAGGCCCATGCCGTCCGCGATGCCGACGGCGAGGCCGATGACGTTCTTGACGGCGCCGCCGAGCTCGCAGCCGATCACGTCGGTGCTGGTGTACGGGCGGAAGTACGGGGTGTGGCAGGCGGCCTGGAGGCGCCGGGCGACGGCCTCGTCGGAGCAGGCGACGACGGCGGCCGCGGGCTGCCGGGCGGCGATCTCGCGGGCCAGGTTGGGGCCGGTGACGACGGCGACGCGCTCGGCCGGGACCTTGGCGACCTCTTCGATGACCTCGCTCATCCGCTTGGCGGTGCCCAGTTCGATGCCCTTCATCAGGGACACGAGCACCGCGTCGGGGGGCAGCAGCGGCGCCCATGCGGCCAGGTTGCCGCGCAGCGTCTGCGAGGGGATGGCGAGGACCGCGAAGTCGGCGTCACGGGCGGCCTCGGCCGGGTCGGTGGTGGCGCGCATGGCCTCCGGCAGTTCGACCCCCGGGAAGTAGTCCGGGTTGGACCGGCCGGTGTTGATGGCGTCGACCACCTCCTGGCGGCGGCCCCAGAGGGTCACCTCGCAGCCGGCGTCGGCGAGCACCATGCCGAAGGCCGTGCCCCAGGAGCCGGTTCCGAAGACGGCCGCCTTCACGGGACGTGTCACTTCTTGTCCTCCCCCGCGGCCTTGCGCCGCTGTTCCGCCCTGGCCTTGCGATGGTCGTACGGCTGCTCGGGCGCCTTCTCGCCGCGCAGTTCCTCCAGCAGCCCGGTGATGGCGGCCATGATGACCTCGGTGACCTCCTTGAGCACGTCCGGGGTGGGTTCCCGGTCGTAGAACTCGGAGAGGTCGAGGGGCGGTCCGGCGAGCACCTGGAGGGTCTTGCGGGGGAACAGGCGGACCTTGTTCTCCTTGGCGTAGGGCGGCATCGCGAGGTTCGCGCCCCACTGGGCCACCGGAATGACGGGTGCCCGGGTCATCAGTGCGACCCGGGCCGCGCCGGTCTTGCCGGCCATCGGCCACATGTCCGGATCCCGGGTGAGGGTGCCCTCCGGATAAAAGGCGACGCATTCGCCGCTCTCGATCGCGGCCACGGCGGCCCGGAATGCGTCCAGAGCGTTGGTGGTCTCGCGGTAGACCGGGATCTGCCCGGAGCCGCGCAGGATCGAGCCGACGAAAGGCACCTTGAAGAGGGCTGCCTTCGCGAGCAGTCGGGGCACCCGGCCGGTGTTGTACTGGAAGTGCGCGTAGGAGAGCGGGTCCAGATACGAGTTGTGATTGACGACGGTGATAAAGCCGCCGTCGGCCGGAATGTGCTCCATTCCCCGCCAGTCCCGCTTGAAGAGCACCGTCAACGGCGGTTTTGCGATGACCGCCGCCAGGCGGTACCAGAAGCCGATTCTGCGGCGGGACACTCGGACACCTTCCTCTAGGACCGGTGCGCGGCTTGGGCACCTCGTCGGCCGGACACGTGTGGTGCCGGGTCCGGTCTCTGTCGAGAACACCGTACGCCCCGCCCGCACCGCCGTACCTCCGGGTTGCCCGGGCAGAGGTGACAATGGGCCGATGCATGACCGGGCCGTGACCTGGCCGCGGTCCGGGCATGGCCGAGTGCACGCAGCGGGGGAAGGGATCCGTCACGAACGCCGTCTGGAGTCTGGTGGTCCCGCTGAAGCCGCTCGCGGTGGCCAAGAGCCGTCTCGCGGCGGCCGTGGGCGCGTCCCGGCCGGGGCTCACGCTGGCGTTCGCGCAGGACACGGTGGCCGGTGCGCTGGCCTGCCCGGCCGTCGCGGATGTGGTGGTCGTCACGGACGACGCCGAGGCCGGGACGGAACTGGCCCGGCTGGGGGCCCGGATCGTGCCGGACGCCCCGGGCGCCGGGCTCAACGCGGCGCTGGCCCACGGGGCGCGGGCGATACGCACGGGGCGCCCCGGGGCGGCGGTCGCGGCGATGAACGCGGATCTCCCCGCCCTGCGGCCCCCGGAATTGCTACGCGTGCTCGAAGCCGCTTCGGTATTTCCCCGGGCATTTCTGGCGGATGCTGCGGGAATCGGGACGACCTTGCTTTCCGCCGCCCCACACACGGAATTGGCACCCGCGTTCGGCGGCCCGTCGCGGGCCCGCCATTCGGCGTCGGGGGCCGCCGAAATCGCCCTGGCCGACGTGGACAGCGTGCGCCGGGACGTGGACACGGCGGCGGACCTGCGGACCGCCCTCGCCCTCGGCGTGGGCCGCCACACGGCCCGATACAGTGCCCGTATGCAGGCGACCGCGTACACGTACGACTCCCAGACCCACAGCGGCAGCGTGCTGCTGGACGACGGCACCCCGGTGCCCTTCGAGGCCCCGGCGTTCGAGGCGGGGGGCCTGCGGCTGCTGCGCCCGGGGCAGCGGGTGCGGATCGAGACGGAGGGCGAGGGGGCCGGTCTGCGGATCACCCTGGTCACCCTCCAGACCTTCTGAGTCTGCCCCTCTGACCTGCAAGAACGGTTCCACCGGAACAGCACCGCGGGCCGGTTTCCCCGGAAGGGAAACCGGCCCGGCGTGTGTGACCTGCGGCCCTACTTCTTGCGGGTCGCGGTCTTCTTCGCGGTGGTCTTGCGCGCCGTCGTCTTCTTGGCGGGCGCCGTGGTCTTCGCGGTGGCCTTCTTGGCCGCCGGAGCCGTCTTCTTGGCCGTGGCCGTGGTCTTCTTGGCGGTGGCCGCGGCCTTCTTCGCCGTGGGGGTGCTCTTCTTGGCCGCGGTGGTCTTCGCGGTGGTCGTCTTGGCAGCCGTCTTCTTCGTGGTGGCGGTGGTCTTCTTCGCGGTGGTCTTCTTGGCGGCCGTGGTCTTCGCCGCCGCCTTCTTGGCGGTGGTGGCCTTCTTGGCCGCGGCCTTCTTGACCGTCACGGAAGCGCCGCCGCTCAGGCTGCCCTTGGGGGCCTTCTTCACGGACACCTCGCCGCCCTTGGGCAGCTTCTTGGTGCCGGCGACCAGGTCCTTGAAGCCCTGGCCCGCGCGGAAGCGGGGAACCGAGGTCTTCTTGACCCGGACGCGCTCACCCGTCTGCGGGTTGCGGGCGTAGCGGGCCGGGCGGTCGACCTTCTCGAACGAGCCGAAGCCCGTGACCGAGACCCGGTCGCCCGCGACCACGGCGCGGACCATGGCGTCCAGTACCGCGTCGACAGCGTCCGCGGCCTGCTGGCGGCCGCCCAGCTTGTCGGCAATCGCTTCTACGAGCTGCGCCTTGTTCACGTCTTCCCCTTCGGAGACTTCGCCAGAACGAATGTGTTCAAGCTTATTTCGCACGTTAGGCGGATATATACCGCAAATCAAACACGAAACGGGCTAATCACCCTAGTGCCGCAACGGTGCAGTCCGTTACGGAGTTCCTTCGCATCAGTCGCCTTCAGGGAATCGACCCTCGTCGAGGTCCTTCATCAACCTGTCCAGGCGCCTTGCCGCGTCGGCGAGATCATGCTTCGCCGTGGCAGTGGCGACCAACAGCTTCCGGGACAGCGCCATCCTTACGCCCTCCGGGACTTGCAGTGCGCGCACCCTTGCATGTGCTTCTTTCAACCGGTCCGCGACGAGTTCGTAGAGCTCAAGTTGACTGTCGCGTTCCATGCACAGATTGTGCCATCTGGGGCGAGTTGTCGCCTCACGGGGCCTCAACACACAGCTGTGCCCCCCGCCGGAAGGCGGAGGGCACAGCGGGGGCGATGTGATCACCCGAAGGTGAATAAGCGCTGATCAGGCCGGAATCAGGCCCGAATCGTGCGCGGCTTGTAGGTGGGCCGGGTACTTTCGTACGCGGCGATGTCCGCTTCGTTCTGAAGGGTGAGCGAGATGTCGTCCAGACCCTCCAGCAGACGCCAGCGGGCGTTGTCGTCGAGTTCGAACTCCGCCTCGATGCCTGCCGCGCGGACCTGGCGGGCCACGAGGTCGACCGTCACCTCTGCCGTCGGGTCGGCCTCCGTCAGCTCCCACAGCCGGTCGACCGTCTCCTGCGGCAGGACCACCGTCAGCAGACCGTTCTTCAGCGAGTTGCCGCGGAAGATGTCGGCGAACCGGGAGGAGATGACCGTCTTGAACCCGAAGTTCTGCAGGGCCCAGACGGCGTGCTCGCGCGAGGATCCGGTACCGAAGTCCGGGCCGGCGATGAGCACGGTCGCGCCTGCGCGCTCCGGGCGGTTCGTGACGAACTCGGGGTCCTTGCGCCAGGCCTCGAAGAGCCCGTCCTCGAACCCGTCACGGGTGATCTTCTTCAGCCAGTGGGCCGGGATGATCTGGTCGGTGTCGACGTTGCTGCGGCGCAGCGGGACGGCCCGGCCGGTGTGCGTGGTGAAGGCTTCCATGATTCAGACTCCGGCGGGGGCGATGGCGTCGGACAGGTCGGCGGGCGAGGCCAGGTGGCCCAGTACCGCGGTCGCGGCGGCCACCTGCGGGGAGACCAGGTGGGTGCGCCCGCCCTTGCCCTGGCGGCCCTCGAAGTTGCGGTTGGAGGTGGACGCGGAGCGCTCACCGGGGGCCAGTTGGTCGGGGTTCATGCCCAGGCACATCGAACAGCCCGCGTGCCGCCATTCGGCCCCGGCCTCCTTGAAGACCTTGTCCAGGCCCTCCTCGACGGCCTGCAGGGCGACCCGGACGGAGCCGGGGACGACCAGCATCCGTACGCCGTCGGCGACTTTGCGGCCCTCGATGATGCCCGCGACGGCGCGCAGGTCCTCGATGCGCCCGTTGGTGCAGGAACCTACGAAGACGGTGTCCACCTTGATGTCCCGCAGCGGCTGCCCGGCGGTCAACCCCATGTACTCCAGGGCCTTTTCGGCGGCCAGGCGCTCCGAAGCGTCCTCGTACGAAGCCGGGTCGGGGACGCTGGCCGACAGCGGCGCGCCCTGGCCCGGGTTGGTACCCCAGGTGACGAACGGCGACAGTGCGGAGCCGTCGATGACGACCTCGGCGTCGAAGACCGCGTCCTCGTCGGTGCGCAGGGTCTTCCAGTACGCGACCGCCGCGTCCCACTCCTCGCCCTTGGGGGCGTGGTCGCGGCCCTCCAGGTAGTCGAAGGTGGTCTGGTCGGGGGCGATCATGCCGGCGCGGGCGCCGGCCTCGATCGACATGTTGCAGATGGTCATGCGGGCTTCCATCGACAGCTTCTCGACGGCCTCGCCCCGGTACTCCAGGATGTAGCCCTGGCCGCCGCCGGTGCCGATCTTGGCGATGATCGCCAGGATCAGGTCCTTCGCGGTGACGCCCTCGGCCAGCTCGCCGGTGACCGTGATCGCCATCGTCTTGGGGCGGGCCAGCGGCAGCGTCTGGGTGGCCAGCACGTGCTCGACCTGGCTGGTGCCGATGCCGAAGGCCAGCGCGCCGAAGGCGCCGTGCGTCGAGGTGTGCGAGTCGCCGCAGACCACGGTGGTGCCGGGCTGGGTCAGGCCCAGCTGCGGTCCCACCACGTGGACGACGCCCTGCTCGACGTCGCCGAGCGAGTGCAGGCGTACGCCGAACTCCGAGCAGTTCTTGCGCAGCGTCTCCAGCTGGGCCCGGGAGACCGGGTCGGCGATCGGCTTGTCGATGTCGAGGGTGGGGGTGTTGTGGTCCTCGGTCGCGATGGTGAGGTCGAGCCGCCGGACCGTGCGGCCGGCCTGCCGCAGGCCCTCGAAGGCCTGGGGGCTGGTCACCTCGTGCAGCAGGTGCAGATCAATGAAGAGGAGGTCGGGCTCGCCCTCGGCGCGCCGGACGACATGGTCGTCCCAGACCTTCTCCGCGAGTGTCCTACCCATCGCTTTCCCTCCGGCCGGCCTCGTCGGCCGGCGCTTCATAGAGATCTGGTGCGCCGGATCGTCCGTACCCCACGTGCCGGACGACGGCTCGGACCCAGTGATTCGTGGACCCGCACATACAGACTCGCTGGTTCTTGGAAAAATTGAACTTGCGTTTCACAGTGTGAGACGTGAATATCGTTTCATGGACAACTCTAGCGGCGTCGGCGTTCTCGACAAGGCAGCTCTGGTACTGAGCGCACTGGAGTCCGGTCCGGCCACCCTCGCCGGGCTGGTCGCGGCGACAGGGCTCGCACGACCCACGGCACATCGCCTGGCCGTGGCACTGGAACACCACCGGATGGTGGCGAGGGACATGCAGGGCCGGTTCATCCTCGGACCGCGGCTGGCGGAGCTCGCCGCCGCGGCCGGCGAGGACCGCCTGCTGGCCACGGCGGGACCGGTACTCACCCACCTCCGTGACGTGACCGGCGAGAGCGCGCAGCTCTACCGGCGTCAGGGCGACATGCGCATCTGCGTGGCGGCCGCCGAGCGGCTGTCGGGCCTGCGGGACACCGTCCCGGTGGGTTCCACGCTCCCGATGAAGGCCGGCTCGGCCGCGCAGATCCTGATGGCCTGGGAGGAGCCCGAGCGGCTCCACCGCGGCCTCCAGGGCGCGCGCTTCACGGCGACGGCCCTGTCGGGCGTACGGCGCCGCGGCTGGGCGCAGTCGATCGGCGAGCGGGAGCCCGGCGTGGCCTCCGTCTCGGCGCCGGTGCGCGGGCCGTCGAACCGCGTGGTGGCCGCCGTGTCGGTCTCCGGGCCGATCGAGCGCCTGACCCGCCACCCCGGCCGGATGCACGCCCAGGCCGTCATCGACGCGGCGGCCCGCCTGACCGAGGCCCTGCGCCGGGCCGCCTGAGCCTGCGACCCTTCACCCACTCCCCCGGGCCCGGGGGCGCGTACGACGCCGCACACGTCCGAACACGCGTCGCCGGGCCCGTACTTGCGCCTGCCGCGGGTGGTGTCGGACACAGCGAAGAGGCCCTCCGCGATGAACGCGGAGGGCCTCTTCCGTGCGTACCCCCGACCGGATTCGAACCGGCGCTACCGCCTTGAGAGGGCGGCGTGCTAGGCCGCTACACAACGGGGGCTTGCTTGTTACTGCGCTGGGCTACCAGGACTCGAACCTAGAACAAAGGAACCAGAAACCTTCGTGTTGCCAATTACACCATAGCCCAATGTGGTCTATACCAGACCAACAGTACCCCCGACCGGATTCGAACCGGCGCTACCGCCTTGAGAGGGCGGCGTGCTAGGCCGCTACACAACGGGGGCCCTAGCGATCCTGCATCAAGACGTCCGGGAGCTACCCAATGGAGACCTTGCGGGAAGGATCTGTACCCCCGACCGGATTCGAACCGGCGCTACCGCCTTGAGAGGGCGGCGTGCTAGGCCGCTACACAACGGGGGCAAGCACTGCGTTACCACTGCACTGCGCTGGGGTACCAGGACTCGAACCTAGAATAAGGGAACCAGAAACCCTCGTGTTGCCAATTACACTATACCCCACCAAAAGTCAAGCCCTTTGCGGAACTTTCTTTTGAGTGGCGCCTCCGTCCGGCCTTTCGGCCCGCTCCGGCGGCGCAGAAAGAACATTACCGGATGCCTGACCGTGCTCCAAAACGGGTATCTGCGGCCAGCAGGTCCGGGAGCTGGGCGAGCCCGGCGATCCGGTGCACGCCCTCGGGCCCCGGGCCGCGCGTACCGTCCCGGTCGAGCCACACCGCCGTCAGTCCCGCATCGCGGGCGCCGCGCGCGTCGATCTCCGGCTGGTCCCCCACGTACGCCACGTCGCCCGGAGCCAGCCCGAGCGCCTCGCAGCCCGCGAGGAAGGCCGCAGCCTCGGGCTTGCTGACCCCGATCTCGACGGCGCACACCAACACCTCGAAGCGCTCGCGCAGCCCGAGCCGGCGCAGCTTGGGGTCCTGGTTGGCGCTGGAGGAGTTCGAGACCACCCCGTGCCGGTACCGGCCGGCCAGGGCGTCGAGTACGGGCATCACGTCCGGGAACAGCGCCCAGGCGGCCTTGTAGTGCTCCACGTAGCGGTCGAACCAGCCCTCGGCCTCGGAGTCGCCCATGCCGGGCGCACCGAGGAAGTCCCGCACCCGGTCCCGGCGCTGCCCGGGGAAGCTGACCTCCCCGGCCGCGAAGCGCGCCCAGTGGCGGTCGGTGAGCTGCCGCCACAGCGCGAGCGCCTCCGCCGCGGTCCCGTACTTCCCGTCGAGTCCCTCCGCGGCGAGATGCCGCGCCAGTCCGGCGGTGTCCGCACCGGTGTAGTCGAAGAGGGTGTCGTCGATGTCCCACAGGACGGCACGGATCGGCATACCGCCGAGGCTACGCCGCGGACCCGCCCTGCGCGGGCGCGACGGAGAAGTTCGTCACACGGGGCACGGGCGGCCGCCCGTGCCCCGAGCCCCGAGAACGCCGCAGGGGGCGGCGGTCCGGATTCCCGGTCCGCCGCCCCCTGCGGGATGCGCGTCGCCCTACGCGGACAGCTTCGCCAGCGCCGCGTCGATGCGGGCCAGGGACCGCTCCCGGCCCAGGATCTGGAGGGACTCGAAGAGCGGCAGGCCGACCGTGCGGCCGGTGACGGCCACCCGGACCGGGGCCTGGGCCTTGCCCAGCTTGAGGCCGTGGGCCTCGCCGGCGGTCAGGACGGCCTGCTTGAGGGACTCCGGGTCGCTCCAGTCGGCCGTCTCCAGGTGGGCGCGCACGCTCGTCAGCAGCGCCGCGGGCTCACCCTTCATCGCCTTGTCCCACGACGCCTGGTCCTCGACCGGCTCCTTCCGGAACAGGAAGTCGACGTTGGCGGTGATGTCCGACAGGACGGTCACGCGGGTCTGGGCGTACGGCGCGATGGCCGCCCAGGCCTCGGGGTCGAAGTCCGCCGGCTCCCAGTTGGCGTGGGGGGCCTGGAGCCACGGGGTGCAGGCGTCGGCGAAGGCCTTCGGGTCCAGCAGCCGGATGTGGTCGGCGTTGATCGCCTCGGCCTTCTTGATGTCGAAGCGCGCCGGGTTCGCGTTCACGTCCGGGATGTCGAACTTCGCCACCATCTCCTCCATCGAGAAGATGTCCTGGTCCTTGGAGAAGGACCAGCCGAGGAGGGAGAGGTAGTTCAGCAGGCCCTCGGGGAGGAAGCCGCGCTCGCGGTACAGGTTGAGCGAGGACTCCGGGTCGCGCTTGGAGAGCTTCTTGTTGCCCTCGCCCATGACGTACGGCAGGTGGCCGAACTCCGGGACGCCCTTGGCGATGCCCAGCTCGATCAGCGCCTTGTAGAGCGCGATCTGGCGCGGGGTGGAGGACAGCAGGTCCTCGCCGCGCAGCACGTGGGTGATCTCCATCAGCGCGTCGTCGACCGGGTTGACGAGCGTGTAGAGCGGGGCCCCGTTGGCCCGCAGGATGCCGAAGTCCGGCACGTTCTCCGGCGTGAAGGTCAGCTCGCCGCGGACCAGGTCGGTGAAGGTGATCGGCTCGTCGGGCATCCGGAAGCGGACGATCGAGGAACGGTGCTCGCCCTGGTAGGCCTCCAGCTGCACGGTGGTCAGCTCGCGGCAGTGGCCGTCGTAACCGGAGGGCTTGCCGGCCGCGCGGGCGGCGGCGCGGCGGGCGTCGAGCTCCTCGGTGGTGCAGTAGCAGTCGTACGCGTAGCCGCCGTCCTTGAGCTTCTTCGCGACGTCCGCGTAGATCTCCATGCGCTGCGACTGGCGGTACGGCGAGTGCGGTCCGCCCACCTCGGGGCCCTCGTCCCAGGTGAAGCCGAGCCAGCGCAGCGAGTCGAGGAGCTGGTCGTACGACTCCTCGGAGTCACGGGCCGCGTCGGTGTCCTCGATGCGGAAGACGAACGTACCGCCGTGGTGGCGGGCGAACGCCCAGTTGAACAGGGCGGTGCGGACCAGGCCCACGTGGGGGTTGCCGGTCGGGGAGGGACAGAAACGTACGCGGACGGGTCCGTTAACCACGCTTGATCACCTTGTTGGTGAGAGTGCCGATGCCTTCGATGGTGACGGCGACCTCGTCGCCGACGTTGAGGGGGCCGACTCCGGCCGGGGTCCCCGTGAGGATGACGTCGCCCGGGAGCAGCGTCATGGCCTCGGTGATGTGGACGACCAGGTCCTCGATGGAGCGGACCATGTCACTGGTGCGGCCGAGCTGGCGCTGTTCGCCGTTGACCGTGCACTGGATGGTCAGGTCGGTCGGGTCCAGGTCGGTCTCGATCCACGGGCCGAGCGGGCAGGAGCTGTCGAAGCCCTTGGCGCGGGCCCACTGCTTCTCGCGCTGCTGCACGTCGCGCGCGGTGACGTCGTTCGCGCAGGTGTAGCCGAGGATGACGTCCTTGACGCGCTCCCTGGGGACCTCGCGGCACATGCGGCCGATGACCACGGCGAGCTCCGCCTCGTGGTGGAGGTCCTGGGAGAAGGACGGGTACGTGATGGGGTCGCCCGGGCCGACCACCGAGGTGGAGGGCTTGAAGAAGGTGATCGGCGCGTCCGGACGGCCTTGATCGTCGAAGACGGCGTTCCCGAGCTCCGCCGCGTGCTCCGCGTAGTTGCGGCCGATGGCCACGACCTTGTTGGGGAGCACGGGCGGCAGCAGCCGGACCTTGCTCAGCGGGACCTTCGTGCCCGAGAGCTCGAAGTCCGCGAACGGGATGCCCTTGATGATGTCGAGGACGAGCTCACCCTCGGCGCCCGGGGCCGTGCTGCCCTCGACCGCGCCGAACGCGACATTGCCGTCGATGGAAAACCTGGCGATGCGCACGTGTTGCGTCTGCCCCTCTGTATTTCCGCTGGCTGGAGTCTGCGGACTCCAGGCTAACGCGGCAGGCAGCGGCGCTTCGCGCTCCTTTTGTCCGGGACTACTGCGCGGCGGGGGCGACGGGCGCGTCCATGAGGACGGTGCGGCGCGGGTTGGCCGTCTGGGTGGGGAGCTCGACGGAGTGCTCCGGGGCCGCGGTCGCCTGCAGCTCCTCGGCGTCCTTCAGGTGCGCGAGGGTGGTGCGGCGGGGGTTGGCTATGTTGCGGAACATCATCGTCGTCTTCATCGGAGTACGGGGTCCTCGGCTCGCGGGGCGGATGGCGGTTGCCAACCCTTTAAAGGGCAAGGCTAAACATCCGAATCCCTCACTGAACCGGGAAGTAATGGCCACGGCTATGTGAGTTTGCTCACCAGGGACCAGGCAATCCGGACATAAGCGGCAGTCAATTCCCGCCACCGAAACGGACATTGCACCACTGAATGCGCCATTCCGCTCCTGATCATCTCGACTGGGACACCTTGACACCCCGCGCGTTTGAATGAAGTAAGTCCGATTCGCCCTGAAAGCGGTCGCACGCCTCGTATTCGTCGCGTCACCCTTCGTGGTCGCTGCTCCGGGCCGACACGCGCACCTTGTTGGAGATCCGCCACTGTGCTGGAATTCGCGGGACCGCCGCGGGAACAGCCGGCGCGCAGGTGGCGCGAGACAGCGCCGCGCGCGGCGGCAAGGAGAGGGAGACGCGCCGGTCACCGACGACCACCATGGGGCCGCAAGCGCCCCACGACTCGACACCGTTCCGCCGGTCGCCCGGCGGGACGCCTGGTCCAGAGGTTGCGACGCTAGTGCAGGGACGATTCAAGAGGGATGGCAAGGGTTCTCCCCAGGCCCACCAGGGCCGAGGGGAAGCTGCGTCGGAGCAGGAACCGCGCGGCGGGACCGACCGTGGCTCCTCGCCCCAGCACGCCCAGAACCGCGGGCCGGCTGTCGAAGGCGCAGGCGCCGACTCCTCCGCCACCGTGAGGGCGAAGGGCCGCCGCAGCCTCAAGGGCAAGGCGCCGAGCGAGGAGCCGGCCGGCCAGGACACGGCGATACCCAAGGCCCCTCCCGGGCCCGGTTCCCGCCTGCACATGCAGAACTGGCGCATCAGCACGCGACTGGTGTCGCTGCTGACCCTGCCGGTCGTCGCCGCCACCACGCTCGGTGGCTTCCGCATCAACGACTCGCTCAACGACATCGCACAGCTGGAGCACATGCAGCTGCTGACGACCATGACCCGGCAGGCCACCAACCTGGCCGCCATGCTCCAGGAGGAGCGGGACAAGTCGGCGGGTCCGATGTCGGTGGCCAAGGACGGCAAGGCGAACAGCCTCGTCCAGGGCGTCCGCGACCAGACCGACGCCGCCGCCAAGGCCTTCGCCGCCGCGACCGACAAGGTCGACGGCGCGGAGGACAAGGACGAGACCCTCAAGTCGATCCGCAACAACATCCTGCAGATCGGCCGCCAGCTCACCGGCATCGAGGAAATCCGCAAGAAGGCGTACCAGAACGGCGCCCAGCAGACCGTCACCGAGTACAACGCGCTGATCGTCTCGCTGCTCTCGCTCTCCCAGGACATGGCGCAGGCCACCTCCAACCCGGAGATGATCAAGCGTACCCGCGCCCTGGCGGCCTTCTCCTCCGCCAAGGAGTACGCCTCCATCCAGCGCGCCGTCATCTCCGCCTCGCTGCCCGACAGCAACGAGAAGCAGGGCTCGCTGACCGAGAACGACCGCCTCTACGCCCTCTCCGCGCTGCGCGGAGAGAGCCAGGCGAAGAAGACCTTCGAGCTCGTCTACCAGGGCAAGCCCGAGGAGCTCCTCGCGTCGCTCGGCGACAGCAACGCGGAGATCGGCAAGGCCGACCACTACACCCGCCGCGTCCTGTCCACCCAGGGCCAGTTCGCCAAGGAGCAGCAGTACCGCTCCTGGCTGGACTGGTACGACGCGGACGACACCAAGATCCAGGCCATGAAGGTCATCGAGCTCACGCTGCTCGAAGACATGGAGCAGAAGGCCCGCGAGCTCAAGAACGAGTCGCAGCGCGACGCCATCATCAACGGTGCGCTCATCCTCCTCGTCCTCGGTGTCTCCCTCGTCGGCGCCTTCGTCATGGCCCGCTCGATGATCCGCTCGCTGCGCCGCCTCCAGGACACCGCGACCCGGGTCGCCCAGGACCGCCTCCCCGAGCTCGTCAAGCAGCTGTCCGAGGCGGACCCGCAGGACGTGGACACGTCCGTGGAGTCAGTCGGCCTGCACACCCGCGACGAGATCGGCCAGGTGGCCGCGGCCTTCGACGACGTGCACCGCGAGGCCGTCCGCCTCGCCGCCGAGCAGGCCCTGCTGCGGGGCAACGTCAACGCGATGTTCACCAACCTCTCGCGCCGTTCCCAGGGCCTCATCCAGCGCCAGCTCTCGCTCATCTCCGAGCTGGAGTCGCGCGAGGCCGACCCGGACCAGCTGTCCTCGCTCTTCAAGCTCGACCACCTCGCGACCCGTATGCGCCGTAACGGCGAAAACCTCCTCGTCCTCGCGGGCGAGGAGCCGGGCCGCCGGTGGACCCGCCCCGTCCCGCTCGTCGACGTCCTCCGTGCCGCCGCGTCCGAGGTGGAGCAGTACGAGCGCATCGAACTGGCGTCGGTGCCCGGCACCGACGTCGCCGGCCGCGTCGTCAACGACCTCGTGCACCTGCTCGCCGAGCTGCTGGAGAACGCCACCTCGTTCTCCTCCCCGCAGACCAAGGTCAAGGTCACCGGTCACGCGCTGCCCGACGGCCGGGTGCTCGTCGAGATCCACGACACCGGTATCGGCCTCTCCCCCGAGGACCTCGCCGCGATCAACGAGCGGCTCGCCTCGCCGCCGACCGTGGACGTCTCCGTCTCCCGCCGCATGGGCCTGTTCGTGGTCGGCCGCCTGTCCCTGCGACACGGCATCCGCATCCAGCTGCGCCCCTCCGACTCGGGTGGCACCACGGCCCTCGTCATGCTCCCGGTGGACGTCGCCCAGGGCGGCAAGAAGCCGGGTCCGATGCCGGGCCAGGGCGGCCAGGGCGGTCCCGGTTCTGCCGGTCCCGGCGGTCAGGGCGGTTCCGCCCCGCAGGGCTCCGGTCCCGGCGGCGGTGCACGCCAGCCCGTCGGCGCGGCCCCGCAGCGCGGCCAGGTCGCCGGCGGCGGCCAGCGTGCCGCCCTCCAGGGCGGCGGCCCGGGCGGCCGGCCGCAGGCAGGCCCGGGCGGGCGCCCGCAGGGTGCTCCGGCCGCGCCGACCGGCCAGGCCCAGGGTGCCTTCGGCGGCGGTGCTCCGCTGCCGGGCCGTGGTCCGGCCGGCGGTCCGCAGCAGCGTCCGGGGGCCGCTCCCCAGGCCCCTTCGGCTCCTTCCGCCCCGGGCCCCGGCGGCTTCCCGCAGGGCAACGGCTTCGAGCGGCCGCAGTCGCCGCAGTCCGCCGCCCCCGCGGGACCGGGCTCCCCGGCCCAGGCCCCCGGCGCACCGGCCCAGCGCGGCCCGCGGCCGCAGCTGCCGCCGCGCGGCGGCGCCGCGCGTCCGGAGCTCCCGGGTACGGGCGGCTCCCCTGCCGGGGCTCCGCAGACCACCAGCTGGGGCGCCGATCCGGTTGCCCGGCACGGTGGCCAGGAGGTCCCGCGCGGCCACGACGAGCTCTCGGGCCCCGGAGCCACGGCCGAGTTCCCGCGCCCCGACTTCAACGCCCCCCGCCCGCAGGCGGGTGGCGGGGCCGGCACCACCGGCCAGTTCGAGCGTCCCGACGTACGGACCTCCCCGGGCCCGTCCGCCACGGGCCAGTTCGAGCGGCCGGAGCTGCGCGGCCCGGCGGACGCCTCCACCACGGGCCAGTTCGCCCGCCCGGACTACCAGGCCCCGCGGCCCGGCGGCCCCGGTGTCGGCGGCTACGCCCCCCAGCCGCAGGCCCAGCAGCCCGGCGGTTACGCTCCCGCCCCGCGCGCCGAGGCTCCGCAGCTGCCGCAGGCCCACCAGCCGGAGGCCCTGCCGCCGGCCGCCGGCCCCGGTGACGCCCGCAGCCCGATCTTCGACACCCTGGAGTCGAACTGGTTCCACCAGGAGGGCCCCCAGGCTCCCGGGCAGGCCCCGGCCGCACCCCAGCAGCCGCAGCAGCAGGCCGCCCCGGCCCAGCGCCAGCGGGCCCAGCAGCCGCTGCCCCAGCGCGGCCAGGAGCTCGCTGCCGAGTCCGCCCAGGCGACCGGCAGCACGCCGACCGTCAGCTGGCGGTCCTCGCCGAACGACGAGCTGATGCGGCAGGCCGAGCGCGTGCGCCAGCCCGCCGCGGGCGGCATCACCACCTCGGGGCTGCCCCGCCGGGTCCCGCGGGCGAACCTCGTGGCCGGCACGGCGCAGCAGCAGACCGACGCGCAGGCCGGTCCGCAGGTCTCGCGTGCACCGGACGACGTCCGCGGCCGTCTGACGAACCTCCGACGCGGTATCCAGCAGGGTCGTCAGGCCGGAAACAACGGCCCGGCGACCGGCAGCTACCACATCGACCCCACTTACCAGCAGGAGCGTTAGTTGAGTTCGATGAGCCAGGCGGCACAGAACCTGAACTGGTTGATCACCAACTTCGTGGACAACACCCCCGGGGTGTCCCACACGGTGGTGGTCTCCGCCGACGGCCTCCTTCTGGCGATGTCCGAGGGCTTCCCGCGCGACCGCGCCGATCAGCTGGCGGCCGTGGCCTCCGGTCTGACGTCGCTGACCGCCGGAGCCTCCCGCATCTTCGAGGGTGGCGCCGT
>NZ_JBEZBN010000055.1:0-42217 GCF_040647115.1 Streptomyces sp. NPDC044571 | reverse complement strand
CAGTCAAGGGTGGCCGAAGGCCATCGCGAAGCGACGCGACGACGAGGAACGAGGAGGAGCGCCCTTGACGGCCCGGACCGACACGGAAGGACAGTGGACTGACGGGACGCCCCCGAACCCCCACCGACGCCGGTCCGCTCAGACCCTGCCGCCCGAAGCCTCCGGCCCCTTCGGCCCCTTCGGCTCCTCCGGCCCCTTCGGCTCCTCCGGCCCCTTCGGCTCCTCCGGCCCCCAGCCCGCCGGCCACTGCTGCTCCCACGCGCCCGATGCCTCCAGTTGCGCAGCCAGGCTCAGCAGCAGGGGCTCCGAGGATTCCGGGCCCAGGAGTTGGGCGCCCAGGGGGAGGCCGGTGCGGGTGAAGCCCGTCGGGACGTTCACCCCCGGCCAGCCCAGGACGTTCCACGTCCAGGTGTACGGGCAGGCGGCGATCATCGCGCGGTCCGTGGCCATCGCCCCCAGCCCCGCCAGGGCTCCGATCCGCAGGGGTCCCGTGGCAGTCGTCGGGGTCAGCACCACATCGAAGCGGGCGAAGACCTCCCCGACCCGCCGTTGCAGGCCGGCCTCCGCGCGCCGGGAGGCCTGCAGCGGCCGGCCGCTCAGTACGCGGCCCAGCCGCACCGCCTCATGCGTGCGGGGGTCCAGCATCTCGGGGTCCGCCACCCGGGACGCCCACTCCAGTACGCCCGCCGTCGCGCGGGGGACGAACGTGAGGCCCATCTGTCCGTAGCGCGGATCCTCCGGCACCACCTCGTGCCCCAGCGACTCCAAGTGCCCGGCCAGTCGCTCCACTGCGGAACGCACCTCAGGGTCGAGGGACTTGGGCGTCGCCGTGAACGCCATGCCGAAGGAGAGGGCGATACGCAGCCGCCGCGGGGTACGGCGGGTCGCCTCAAGCGCCGAGATGGGGGCCGGGCGGTGCAGGTCGCCGGGATCCGAGCCGCTCGACGCGTCCAGCAGCAGCGCCGCATCGGCGACCGTACGGGCCAGCACACCATTGACCGTGAGCCCGTGGAAGGCCTCGGGCTCCGGCCACGTGGAGATGCGCCCGCGCTGCGGTTTCACGCCGATCAGGTGCGTCCAGGCCGCCGGGATCCGTACGGAACCCGCCCCGTCCGAACCGAGTGCCGCCGGGACCAGCCCGGCGGCCACCGCGACCGCCGAACCGCCCGAGGAACCGCCGGGCGTGTAGGTCGGATTCCACGGATTGCGGGTCGCGCCGAAGGCCGTCCCCTCCGTGCACGGCCACTGCCCCAGCTCGGGCGTCTGGGTCTTGCCGACGATGACCGCGCCGGCCGCGCGCAGCCTTCGTACCGCCTCGCTGTCGGCGGTCTTCGGCGGGAACGATCCCGCACAGCCGAACGCGGTCGGCTCGCCCGCGACGTCCATGTCGTCCTTGACGGCGAGCGGGACGCCGAGCAGCGGCAGCCGCTCACCGGCGGCGAGCCGCCGGTCCGCAGCGTCGGCCTCGGCGAGCGCGGCCTCGGCCCGGACGATGCGGAAGGCGTTCAGCCGGGGCTGCGCGGCGGCGATCCGCTCCAGGGTCCGCTCCGTCAACTGACGTGCGGAGACGCTCCCCTCGCCGAGTGCGTTCACCATGCCCTGCAAGTCCCCGCACGCGTGCGAAGAAGCAGAGGAAGCCGGAGAAGCAGAAGACACAGCGGAACCTGTCGTGACCGACATCGACCCTCCCCATTACCGCTCGGTAGACCGACGGTAACGGGGAGCGCTCGTGCGCAGCTAGATCCAGCCCTGCGGAGAAGACGTGAATCCGTCGAAGTCGTCCCGGTGGATGGTGTGTCCGGCGGCCGCAACCGAACGCACCTCGAAGCCGCGCCCCTTGAGGATGGCCGCCCGCTCCGTGGAGATCAGGAAACTCGGGTCCGCCGGCTGCACCAGTGAGGGCACCACCGGCTCCGCCGGCAGCAGATCCGAGCCGAAGAGCGGAGCGAGGCTCAGGGCGGTCGCGTCGCCCGGATTACACGTGTCAATAAATCGTGTAACCCCTGTCTGGCACGCGATTCCGGCCATCCGCCGGACTCGGGCGGTGATCGGTCTGGAAAGATGCCTCGGCAATGTCTCAGTCATCGAAATCGCCCTCGCCGAAGCAGTCGGCCCAGGCGCCCGTCCCGGCCCCCGCCCCGGCGGCACCCCCCGTGCCGACCAGCGCCGACGTGGCCCGGCTCGCAGGCGTGTCGCGCGCGACGGTCTCGTACGTCCTGAACAACGCCGAAGCCGTACGCATCAGCGAGCCGACCCGCCGCAAGGTCCGCGAGGCCGCCGAGGAACTCGGCTACGTCCCGCATGCGGCGGCCCGCAGCCTGCGCGCGGGCCACACCCGGATCGTGCTGCTGTCCACCTCGCACGTGGCCGCGGGCCCGCTCTACAGCGCCTTCCTCAACGAGCTCCAATGGGCGCTGCGCCGCCTCGACTACACGGTGGTCCAGTACGGCAGCCTCGGGCTCACCGGTGACGAGGCGGCCCGTGCGTGGGCCGAGCTGCGGCCCGTCGCGGTGATCTCGCTCGGCGAGACCACCCTGTCCGCGCAGAACGTGTCCACCCTCAAGCGGGCGGGGGCCCGCGCGGTGATAACGCTGGGCCCCGTCGGTGTTCCCGGAGCCCACGCCCTCGTCATGGACCAGGCCGAGGTCGGGGCCAAGGCCGCGGCGCACCTCCTCGAACGGGGTCGTCGGCGGATCGGGGTGGTGGTGCCGGAGGAGGAGGGCCTGGAGCTGTTCTCCGGACCCCGGCTGGCGGGCGCCCGCTCCGTCGCGGGCGCAGCCGTCGAGCCGCTCCCGCTCGCCTACTCGGAGGAGTCTGCCGCCGCCCTGGTCGCACGCTGGCGCTCCTCGGGGCTCGACGCGGTGTTCGCGTACAACGACGAGTACGCGATGCTGCTGATGCGAGCGCTCCTGGACGAGGGGCTGCGGGTTCCCGAGGACGTCGCCGTCATGGGCGCGGACGATCTGCTGATCGGGCGGCTGCTGCGGCCCAGGCTGAGCACCGTGCAGCTGGAGCTGCCCACCGGGGACCATCTCGCGTCGCTGGTGGACCGGGCGGTGCGCGAGCCCTCCGAGATCACCCGGCAGCACGACCTGATGACGGCCTCGGCCGTCCAGCGCGAGTCGACCTGACCGCCGCCGCTGACGACGACGGCGAGTGGCTGTGCGCCCTCACCTGCCCCGGCCCCGGCCTCCCTCCCTCGCCGGGATCCTCGCCGGGACCTCCCCGGGATCGCCCTCCCCCCAGGAGATCGTTGACAGCCGGTGACCGCCGGACGGAGACTGCGGGCGCGCCCCACCGGGCGCGCCCGGCTTCGTACCCGGCGCCCACCACGGCACCGGGCCCGGCGCCGCCCGTACGGATCCGCCCAGGAGAGCCCCCATGAGCATCCGCACCGTCCGCGACGTGTACGTCGTCGACGCCGTCCGCACCCCGATCGGCAAGTTCGGCGGCGCCCTCGCCGGGGTGCGCCCCGACGACCTTGCCGCGCATGTCGTCCGCGCGCTGGTGGACCGTACGCCCGACCTCGACCCGGCCCGTATCGACGACGTCGTCTTCGGCGATGCCAACGGCGCGGGCGAGGACAACCGGGACGTCGCCCGCATGGCCGTGCTGCTCGCCGGCCTCCCCGTGACCGTCCCCGGGGTCACCGTCAACCGGCTCTGCGGATCGGGTCTCGAAGCCGTGATCCAGGCCGCCCGGGCCATTGCCCTGGGGGACGCCTCCGTCGCCATCGCGGGCGGGGTCGAGTCGATGACGCGCGCCCCCTGGGTGGTCCAGAAGCCCGAGCGGCCCTTCCCCGCCGCCCACCAGCAGATGTGGTCGACCACGCTGGGCTGGCGGATGACCAACCCGCGCATGCCCGCCGAGTGGACCGTCTCGCTCGGTGAGGGCGCCGAGCTCATCGCCGAGAAGTACGGGATCACCCGCGAGGCGCAGGACCTGTTCGCCCTGGAGAGCCACCGCAAGGCGGCCGAGGCCTGGGCGGCCGGGCTGTACGACGACGAGGTCGTCCCGTACCCCGGGGTGGAACTCGTCCGCGACGAGTGCATCCGGGAGGGTTCCACGCCGGAGGCGCTGGCCCGCCTCAAGCCGGCCTTCCGTACGGACGGCACGGGCACGGTCACCGCCGCCAACGCCTCGCCCCTCAACGATGGTGCTGCGGCCCTGCTGTTGACCGACGAGGCGGGGCTGGCGGCCACCGGCCGTGAGCCGCTGGCCCGGATCAGCGCCTCCACGGTGACAGGCATCGAGCCGCAGTTGTTCGGGCTGGGCCCGGTCGACGCCGTGGAGGGGGCGCTCGCCAAGGTCGGCCGCAGCTTCGCCGACCTGGGCGTGCTGGAGCTCAACGAGGCCTTCGCGGCCCAGGCTTTGGGCTGCCTCGCGGCCTGGCCGGAGCTGGACCCGGCGTTGGTCAACCCGCGCGGCGGGGCCATCGCGATCGGGCACCCGCTCGGCGCCTCCGGGGCGCGGCTGGCCGGCTCGGTGGCGCACCAGCTCGCCGCGGCCGGCTCGGGCACCGGTATGGCGGCGCTGTGCATCGGTGTGGGGCAGGGCATCGCACTGGTCCTGGAGCGCTGAGCGGGCCCGGCCCCGGCCCACCACGGCAACGCGGCAGCGGCAAGGCGGTACCGGCGACGCAGTACCGGCAGGGCGGTACCGACCGAGCCGTGTCGTCGATCGTTTCCGGTCACGACGGCCCGTCAACTGCCCAATAACTGAACAGATGTGGTGCCTCCGGTCTGGCACGATGGCGCGTGCTGCCGCCCCCCGCCGCCCCTTCCCCCGGAGGCCCCGCGCCATGCCGCTCCTCGAACCGACGCTCTGGCAGGACGGACCCGCCCTGACCGGCGGTCCGGCCCCCGTCGTCGAACCCGCCACCGGCCGTACCCTCGCCACGCTCGACCTGGCCGCCCCCGCCGACGTGGCGGCGGCCGCCGAACGGGCCGAGGCCGCCCGGCACGACTGGGCGCGGGCCACCCACCAGGAGCGGGCCGCCGTGTTGCGCCGCGCCGGGGACCTGTTCACCGCCCACGCCGACGAGCTGCGGGAATGGCTCGTACGGGAGTCGGGGTCCATACCCGGCAAGGCCGACTTCGAGCTGCACGTCGCCGCGCAGGAGTGCTACGAGGCCGCGGCGCTGGCCTCGCGCCCGGCCGGGCAGGTGCTGGCGAGCGAGGCGCCCAGGCTGTCGTTCACGCGGCGGGTCCCGGCGGGGGTGGTGGGGGTGGTGGCCCCGTTCAACGCCCCGCTGATCCTGTCCGTCCGCTCCGTCGCCCCGGCGCTGGCCCTGGGCAACGCGGTGCTGCTCAAGCCGGATCCCCGGACCGCCGTGTGCGGCGGCCTGGCGCTCGCCGCCGTCTTCGCCGCCGCCGGCCTGCCGGGCGGGCTGCTCCAGGTACTGCCGGGGGGCGCCGGGACGGGGGCCGCGGTGGTCGCCGATCCGCTGGTGCGGGTCGTGTCGTTCACCGGGTCCACGGCGAGCGGCCGCGCGGTCGGCGAACTGGCCGGCCGTCACCTCAAGCGCGCCCACCTGGAATTGGGCGGCAACTCGGCGCTGGTCGTGCTCGCCGACGCCGATGTCGAGGCGGCCGTCGCACAGGCCTCCTGGGGCTCCTTCTTCCACCAGGGCCAGATCTGCATGACCGCGGGCCGGCACCTGGTCCACGCCTCCCTGTACGAGGAGTACGTGGAGCGCCTCGCCGCGCGGGCCGAGGCTTTGGTGGTGGGGGACCCGTACCGGGACCGGGTGCACCTGGGCCCGCTCATCGACCGCGGGCAGCTGGAGCGGGTCCATGCGCTGGTGGAGGCCGCCGCCGAGCAAGGCGCGAAGCTGGTCACCGGGGGCACGTACGAAGGCTTGTTCTACCGGCCGACGGTGCTGGCGGGCGTAGCCGAGGACTCGCCCGCCTACGCGGAGGAGGTCTTCGGGCCGGTGGCGCCGGTGCGGTCCTTCACGACGGAGGAGGAGGCGGTGGCGCTTGCCTCGGCGGGCCCGTACGGTCTGTCCCTCGGCATCGTGACCCGGGACGCGGCGCGCGGGCTGGACCTGGCGGGGCGGATCCCGACCGGTATCGCGCACATCAACGACCAGACGGTGAACGACGAGGCGGTGGCCCCCTTCGGCGGCGTCGGTGCCTCCGGCACCGGGGCCCGCTTCGGTGGGGAGGCGAACCTGGAGGCCTTCACGGAGCTCCGCTGGACCACACTGCGCGCCACGCCGCCGGGACACCCGTTCTAGCTGCCGGCCGCCGCTGCCGTACAGCGGTTTCCCGCTGCGCAGAGGGGGTGGCCGGGGACGCCCGGCCCGGTCCGCGGGGACGCCGGGCGGTGGCGAACCGGAATGCCGGGGACGCCTCGGTCGTTCATGCAGCATACGAGGCAATCAGGAGGTCTGGAACCGTGGCTACAGTCGAGCTCACCAAGGAGAACTTCGACCGGACGGTCAGCGAGAACCCGTTCGTGCTGATCGATTTCTGGGCGGGCTGGTGCCGGCCCTGCCTGCAGTTCGCCCCGGTCTTCGAGAGGGCCGCGGAGGCCAATCCCGACCTGGTCTTCGCCAAGGTGGACACGGAGGCGCAGCAGGAGCTGGCGGCGGCCTTCCAGATCACCTCGATCCCGACGCTGATGATCGTCCGGGACCAGGTCGCCGTTTTCGCGCAGCCCGGCGCCCTGCCGGAGGCGGCCCTGACCGACCTCATCGGGCAGGCCCGCGCGCTCGACATGGACGAGGTGCGCGCGCAGATCGCGGCTTCGCAGAAGCCTTCGGCGGAGGGCGCGGCGGGGTCCGGCACGACCGAGGCCTGAGCCCCGCCCTTCACGCGCGCCTCCCTGACCCCACGTAAGGTGGCGGGACATCAGCCCGCTGCCCCGTGGAAGGTGCGTCGCATGTCGGAAGCGGTGGAGTACGACGTGGTGGTCCTCGGCGGAGGACCCGCCGGCGAGAACGTCGTGGACCGCACGCGCGCCGCCGGGCTCAGTACCGCCCTGGTGGAGAGCGAGCTCATCGGCGGGGAGTGCTCGTACTGGGCCTGTGTGCCCAGCAAGGCCCTCCTGCGCCCGGTGCTGGCCCGGGCCGACGCGCGCCGGGTGCCGGGCCTGGCGGGCGCGGTCGGGGGCCCGCTCGACACGACCGCGGCGTTCGAGCACCGCGATTACTGGACCGGCAACTGGAAGGACGACGGCCAGGTCGACTGGCTGGAGTCCATCGGAGCCCATGTCTACCGGGGCCACGGCCGCCTCTACGGAATCCGGAAGGTTGCCGTGACCAGCCCCGAGGGGGAGCACCACGTGCTTTCCGCCCGGCACGCCGTCGTCGTCGCCACCGGCAGCCGCGCCGTGGTCCCGGATCTGCCGGGGATCGCCGGGGCGCGGCCGTGGACCAGCCGCGAGGCCACCTCCGCCCGGCAGGTGCCCGGGCGGCTGCTGATCGTGGGCGGCTCGGTGGTGGCCTCCGAGATGGCGAGCGCCTGGCAGGGCCTCGGTTCCCAGGTCACGGTGCTGGTGCGGGGCGGTCGGCTGCTGCCGCGGATGGAGCCCTTCGCGGGGGAGCTGGTCGCCGAGGCGCTGCGCGAGGCCGGCGCGGTGGTCCGTACGGGGGTGGCGGTCGAGGCGGTCGTACGGGACGGGTCGACCGGGCCGGTGCAGGTGGTGCTGGAGGGCGGGGAGATCCTGGAGGGCGACGAGCTGCTGATGGCGACCGGGCGCTCACCGCGGACCGAGGACATCGGGCTGGACACCGTCGGACTGACACCCGGCGACTGGGTCCCGGTCGACGACAGCTGCCGGGTGGGCGGGTACGACTGGCTGTACGCGGTGGGTGACGTCAACCACCGTGCGCTGCTGACCCATCAGGGCAAGTACCAGGCCCGGATCGCGGGCGCGGCCATCGCCGCCCGCGCGGCCGGCGCCCCCTCGCTCGACGCCGGACCCTGGGGCGCGCACGCGGCGACCGCGGACACGCGGGCCCTGCCGCAGGCGGTGTTCACGGACCCGGAGGCGGCCGCGGTGGGGCTCACCCTCGCCGAGGCGGAACGGGCCGGACACCGGGTCCGCGCCGTCGACTACGACCTGGGCAAGGTCTCGGGCGCCGGCCTGTACGCCGACGGGTACCGCGGGCGGGCCCGGATGGTCGTCGACCTGGACCGCGAAGTCCTCCTCGGCGCAACCTTCGTCGGGCCGGGCGCGGCCGAACTCCTGCACGCCGCCACGATCGCGGTCGCCGGTGAGGTTCCGATCGACCGGCTGTGGCATGCCGTCCCGGCCTTCCCGACGGTCAGCGAGATCTGGCTCAGGCTGCTGGAGACGTACCGCGGTTGAGGGCGGATCGGCCCTGCGCTCGGAGCTGCCGGCGCGGGCCACTTGTGGCGAATTGGCCCTGGCAGAGCGGCCGTAGCAGCTGCTGAATGGCGGCACCGCAGAGCAGAGGAGCCACCGACCGTGATCGTGATCGCCCACTTCACCGACACCCACTTCGACGGCGACCCGCGGGCTGCCGACCGCACCCGGGCCGTACTGGACTACTTGGAGGGGCTGCCCTACGACCTCGATGCGGTGCTGGTGAGCGGTGACATCACCGACCACGGGAGCCCCGCCGAATACGAGGAGGCCCGCAAGGTGCTCGTCTCCCGGCACCCGATGCTGCTGTGCCCCGGAAACCACGACGAGCGGGTGGCGTTCCGGCAGGGGTTGCTCGGGGAGGAGCGGCCTTCGGCGGCGCCGGTCGACCAGGTACTGCGCGGCGGCGGGTTTGTGCTCGCCGTGTGCGATTCGTCGGTCCCCGGCGAGCACCAGGGTCTGCTGGAGGATTCCACGCTGGCCTGGCTGGACGGCGTACTGGCGGACACCCCGCACGAGGTGCCGGTGCTGGTGGCCTTCCACCACCCGCCGGTCACGCTGCACATTCCGTATGTCGACGGGATCCGGCAGTTCGGCGAGGAGCGGCTGGCCGCGCTCGCGCAGCGCCACCCCCACCTCACCGCGTTCCTGTGCGGCCATGCGCACACCGCGGCCGCGACCACCTTCGCCGGCCGTCCGCTGCTGGTGGCCCCGGGTGTGGTCTCCACGACGCGGCTTCCCTGGGAGGCGGCGACCGGGTCCAACCCGTACGTCCACTTCGACGAGCCGCCCGTCGTCGCCTTCCATGTGCTGGGCGAGGACGGCCGGTTGACGACCCACTACCGGGTGGTGCCGACCGCCGCCCGGTAGCTGCTGCCGTCGCGCGTGCGGATGAGGAGCCGCGAGGTGACCGGGTACCGCCGCAGGCCCGCCGGTCCCGGAGTCGCTCCGGGGCCGGCGGGCCGCTTCGCAGGGCGCGGTGCGGGCCGGGCTCAGGGACCGACGGTGATCTGCTGCGCCGGGTCGGTGGTGTCCGTGACCTTGTACACGGCGTTGAAGGTCGAGGACGTCGCGCTCGTCGGGCAGCCGAAGCCGCCGGTCACGGTGGCGGGTACGGAGGCGTTCGTGAAGGTCAGGCTCGGCGGGGCGCCGTTGGCCCAGCTTCCGCCGACGCTCGCCGGGCCCGAGGGCGCCGCGGTGACCGTACAGGTGGCCAGGCCGGTCGTGTGCACGACGAGCCCGCCGGTCGGGACGGTCATGGTGGCGGTGATCGGGGAGCCGTTCTGCATCGACACCGACCAGGAACCGCTGGTGGTGACGGTCGGGGTGACCCCCCAGACACTGGAGGTGCACGAGCTGTACGTCGGCGGCGAGATCGGCGAGGAGACCGGTCCCGCGGCGTTCTGGTTGCCGGGGGCGGCCGGCACGGTGCCCGTGGAGACGGAGACCGTACAGGTCACCGTGACCGATCCGGCCTTGAGCGTGGCCTTCCCGCTGAGGGTGGCCTGGAAGGCGTGCCCGGCCGGGGTGACCGTGGTCGACCCGGCCGGCGGTGAGGGCGTGGCGGTGGCGGGGGCGGTGGCCGAGGCCACCGACAGCGCTGCTGCTGCGGCCGTCCCGAGGGCGAGCGCGGTGCGTCGCGTGCGGCTCATGGCTGTGCTCCTTGGGGATCGGGGGACGAAGTGGAGCGGGTGGGGGCGGGGCTCGGCGCGGGGGGTTCGGATGCGGAGCTCGTGGGGGTATCGGACGGGGGGGTCCCGGGCTCGGGTGTCTCGGACGCGGGGGTCTTGGCCGCGGGGGAGCGGCGCGGGGCGGCGTACGGCTGCCAGGCGAAGATCAGTCCGCCGCCGAGGATCCCGAGCAGGGTGCCGATCAGGAAGCCGCCGAGGTTCGACAGCACCAGGGCGGCGGTGGCGATGAGCGTGGTGAGGACGCCGGCGAGACCGCGCTGTGCGGGCGAGAACCAGGCCGTGAGCCCGAGCACGATCAGCACGATGCCCATCAGGACGGACGGGATGCCCGCCACTCCCTGCTGGAGCATCACTTTCAGCGGTGCGAGCGGCAGGGCGCAGATCTCGGCGCCGGCGAGGATCGCGAGGAGACCGCCCCAGAACGGCCTGCTTCGCCGCCACCGCCGCCAGCGCCGCCAAGCGCTCAGAAGCATTCCTTCTTGCCCTTGCTGATGCCCATGCTGAGGCCGGAGAGCTTGAAGGTGCCCGCGTTGGTCGCCCAGGCCGTCTGCTGGAGGTCGGTGATGCTGACGGTGTCGGCCTGCTGGGCGAACAGGTCCTGCATGCCCTGTGCTTCCGCCGGCCCCTTGTCGAGGGTGGAGGCGTCCCGGCCGATCTCGATGTTGGTGAAGACCGCGTTGCCGGAGAGCTGGGTGGCGTCCACGAACAGGTTGCCGGCCTCGACCGGGGTGTTCTTGCCCGCGGTGAGGTTGAGCGAGATGTCGCCGACGACGGGGAGAGTCGTCACCACCGACTGGCAGAGGCTGTGGAGCTTGGCCTCCTTGATCGCGGTGACCGCTACGGGGATCAGCTCCTCGCGGGCGTTGACGTCGATGCTGCCGTACTGGGCGAAGCCCTCTCCCTCCAGGCTGGCCGCGGACACCTTGAACTGCTGGCCCGAGACGGCGAAGGAGGCGGCGAGGGCGCCCTGCGCGAGGGCGATGCCGAGGCCTGCGGTGACGGCGACGGCGGGAAGGGTCAGGAGGGCGAAACGACGCCAGCGGACACGCCCGCCGCCGGTGTCCTCGTCTGCGCCGGCGGCTGTGCCGGCCGAGCTGGAAACATCCGATAAGTGCGGGGAATCTGCCATGAGATCGTCCCTTATTCCGGCTGTGAACCGTTGTTACCGACGAGTTGAATGTAAGAGTGCCAATGGGGGTTGGCAAGGTTGTTCGAGCGCACCTTTTCGGCCGACTCCTACTGGTCGGTCACTGCTCCCGGTGCAGCAGTGCGGTGACTTCGGCTTCCACTCGCCGGGCCATGGCCCGCGCGAACTCGGCGGTCACGACCTCGCCCGCGACCGGTCTCAGCGCTGCCACCGCGCCCGTGATGTGATCCAGTTGGGTGGCCGAAAGTACCTCCAAGCCGCCCGCACCGATCACATGCCGCCGGAACAGTCCGACGAACCGGTCGGCCACCGCCGCCGCCTGCGTCTGTACGAAGTCGCCCGCGTCCAGGATCTCCGTCAGCGGTACGCCCTGCCGCACGAGGGCGAGCGTCGCCTCCAGCAGCCGCCGGCTACGGTGCGTGACCCGGTCGCCGTCGATGCGTACGTAGCCCAACTCGGCCGCCCGCCGGGTGTGTTCGGCCGTCGCACCCGGACCGAACAGCTCGCGCAGCTCGGCCAGGGTCATGGTGACCGGCTCCTCCTGCACCCAGTCGCGGGTCATCGCCCGTTCCAGGCCCAGCAGTTGGGACAACCCGCCGCCCGCCTCCCAGGCGTGCAGCAGCTCGGAGATGCCGTTGACGGAGTAACCGCGTCCGAGCAAGTCGCTGATCAACCGCAACCGGGTCAGGTGGTCCTCGGAGTACCAGGCGATCCGGCCCTCCCGGCGCGGCGCGGGCAGCAGCCCGCGCTCCTGGTAGTAGCGCAGGTTGCGCACCTTGACGCCGGCCGCACGGGCCAGCTCCTCGCGGCGGTAGCGCGCGACTCCGCTGCCGCCGCCGTCCGCGTCCTTGTCCACCTGGCTGCTCACGCGGCCGAGTTTAGGACGTACCGGCAGGTCACATGGGGCGCGGCCGCTCGTTCCGCTTGATCGCCCGCAGGACCACGAACTTCGGCTCGCTCGCCACGACTTCGCTGTTGCCGAAGAGGCGGCGCAGATGCGTGTGGTACCCCATGTGCCGGTTGGCGATCACCCACAGCTCGCCCCCCGGACGCAGTACCTTCCGCGACTGCGCGAACATGCGCAAGGCCGTCGCGTCCGTCGTCGCCTGGTGGGAGTGGAAGGGCGGATTGCACAGCACCAGGTCCACCGAGCCGCGGGGCAGCATGGCCACCCCGTCGCCGACGATGAACTCCGCCCGCTCGCGGCGCCCGGCGCGGACGCCCGCCCCGCCGCGGCCATCGGCCCCGCCACGAGCCTCGGCCCCGCCCGGGACATTGGCCTCGTACGTCGCGCGGGCCGAGGCGACCGCCTGGTACGACTCGTCCGTGAACACGATCTCGGCGTCCGGATCGGCGACGGCGACCGCCGTGCCCACGATGCCGTTGCCGCAGCCCAGGTCCACGACCCGGGCGCCGGCCGTGTTGTTGGGAATGTTCTGCAGGAAGAACCGGGTCCCGACGTCCAGCCGGTCCGCGCAGAAGATACCGGCGTGGTTGACGGCGATCAGGCCCGCGCCCGAGCCCGCGTCCTGGTCGAGGGTGTAGGTGAGCGGCCAGGGGCCCGCGGCCGCGGCGGGCGCCTTGCCCGCGAGCTCGGGGGTGCAGAAGATCAGCCGGGCCTTCTTCTCGGCGAGCGAGGTCCGCGTCGGGCCGAGGATCCGCTCGAAGAGGTTCAGCGTGGAGGTGTGGATCTCCTTGACCATGCCCGTGCCCACCACGACGGTGCCCTCGTGGACGTGCGGGGCCAGCCGCAGCAGCTGGTCCTCCAGCAGCGCCAGGCTCTTGGGCACCCGCACGAGCAGTACGTCGATCCGCTCCGGCGGGGCGTCCTGCGTGGTCAGCAGCAGCACCGCGTCCTTGTCCGCCCCCGCCCGCTCCAGGTTCGCCTCGGTGGCGGCCCGGGTGAGGAAGGAGTCGGTGATCTGCGCCGGGCGGTACGCCGCCAGCGCCGTCGCAAGCGCCCCCCAGCGGTCCCCGAGCACGGTGATCTGCGGGGCGCCGGACAGGTCCACCGGGCCGCGGTCGCCCGTACCGGCGTCGAGGTGGCGCAGCAGGTACTCGTCGGCGGCGTCCCAGGCGCGGAGCCGGTCGCGCGGGTCCTCGGGGAAGCGGGTGAGCTCGTAGGAGCCGAAAGGCGTGGTCAGACGGTTCATCGTGGTCCCAGGCTATCCGAGGCGGCCGCCGGGCCCCGCACGGCGGCCGCTACTCGGGGAACTCGCCCGCCATCGCGGCGGCCAGCCGCAGGTACGGCGCGGCCCCCGCTGCCCGGCCCTGGCGCTCCAGCGTGCGACCGAGCATCAGCTGCGCGTAGTCCTCCACCGGCCAGCGGTCCAGGATGGCGCGGAGCTCGCGCTCGGCGCGCGAGAGCTGCGCGGAGTGGTAGTAGGCGCGGGCCAGCAGCAGGCGGGGCGCCAGCTGCTCGGGGGCCTCGGCGGCCAGGGTGTCCAGGATGCGTGCGGCCGTCGCGTACTCCTTCGCGTCGAAGAAGAGCCGGGCGCGCGCCCAGCGCTCGGCCGCCGTCCCGTGCCCGAAGTAGGTCGTCGGCGCGTTCATCGCGTCCCTTCCGCCGTTCAGGTGGTGTGTACGGGCGCTCCAACACGTGACGGCGGCTGAACATTCCGCGGAACGCGGGGGTGGCCGCGGTACTAAGTTGGTGGGCATGAGCAATCTCGATCGTCAGCCCGCTCTCTCCGTCTGCGGCGGCCGGGGCTTCGTCGTGGCCGAACCCGTACGCGAGCTCCTCAGCCCGCGCACCGTCAAGCTCGGCGAGTCCACCGAGGTCCGCCGACTCCTGCCGAACCTGGGCCGCCGGATGGTGGGCGCCTGGTGCTTCGTGGACCACTACGGGCCGGACGACATCGCCGGCGAACCCGGAATGCAGGTCGCCCCCCATCCGCACACCGGTCTCCAGACGGTGAGCTGGCTGCACGAGGGCGAGGTGCTGCACCGCGACAGCGTCGGCAGCCTGGAGACGATCCGCCCGCGCGAGCTCGGCCTGATGACCTCCGGCCGCGGGATCAGCCACTCCGAGGAGAGCCCCCGCTCCCACGGCCGGCTGCTGCACGGCGCCCAGCTGTGGGTGGCCCTCCCGGACGCCCACCGCAACGTGGAACCGCACTTCCAGCACCATGCGGAGCTTCCGCACGTGACGGCCCCGGGCCTGACGGCCACGGTCATCCTGGGGACCCTGGACACGGCGACCTCGCCGGGCACGGCGTACACCCCGATCGTCGGCGCCGACCTGGCCCTGACCGCAGGCACCGAGACCCGGCTCCCACTGGACCCGGACTTCGAGTACGCGGTCCTGTCCATGTCGGGCGAGGCCCACGTGGACGGCGTCCCGGTCCTCCCCGGCTCGATGCTCTACCTCGGCTGCGGCCGCACGGAACTCCCGCTGCGCGCGTCGTCGGACGCGGGGCTGATGCTGCTGGGCGGGGAGCCGTTCGAGGAGGAGATCGTGATGTTCTGGAACTGGATCGGACGGTCACACGAGGACATCGCGCAGGCGCGAGAAGACTGGATGCACGGGACGAGGTTCGGTGAGGTGAAGGGCTACGACGGTGCTCCGCTCCCCGCCCCGGAGCTCCCGCCGACTCACCTGAAGCCCAGGGGACGAGTGCGCTGACCTGCTGTCACCGCGTCTGCTACCTCAGGGGCGCCCCGTCCAAGGGGGCGCCCCATCGCTCGATTGAAGAGGGCACTGCCCGCCGCCGACGGAGACGTTGGTCGGTTCGGGACACCCCCAGGCCGCGGGCGGCCGCTACGTGGGCACGATCGCCGCAGTGGACACCGCCTCCGCCGGGGTCACCTTCGTCACCACGCTGCGCCGGCTGCTCGCCGGCAAGCGGGAGGCGTCCTGGGGGTTCCCGCGTGCCGGTGTCGGCATGGACGAGCTGGACCGGCTCGCGCTCCTCGGCGAGCGCCTCGCCGAACTCGCCCCAATGCACCCTGAATTCGCCCCGGAACAGTCCGAACCCGCGTCCCGCGCCGCTTCCGAAGAAGCCTTGGCCGACCGGGTCCGCGACGTTCTCGCCGCCCATGACGCGGCTCCCGTACACCTCCGTTGGCCGCGGCCGACCTCCTGACCGGCAAGGTCTTCCGGGTCTGGGGCCGGGTCATCCGCGCCGCCGGCCGGCAGGGCGAGGTACAACGCACCGCGGTCACCGGGGTGTTCGTCATCTGGCTGCTCGGCGCCGTCCTGGCCGGGCTGCCCACGGACACCGGGGAGCCGATGGAGGACCTCCAGGTACGGGACGAGGCGATCACCCTCCTCATGGCCGGCCACGAGACCACGGCCCGCGCTCTCACCTGGGCCTACCACCTGCTCGGCAGCCATCCCGAGGCACGGGAGCGGATGCACCAGGAGATCGACGAGGTGCTCGGCGACCGGCTGCCCACGGTCGAGGACCTGCCCCGCCTCGTCTGGCCGACGCGGTCCTCTCCGAGGCGATGCGCCTCTACCCGCCGATTGCGGGCGTCGCCCGCCGTCCCCTGGACGACTTCGCGGTCTGCGGCCACCGAGTCCCCAAGGACAGCTTCGTCGCGGTCATTCCGTGGGCCGTCCACCGCGATCCCCGGTGGTGGCCGCAGCCGGAGCTCTTCGCCCCGCAGCGCTGGCTGGAGACCGCGCGGTCCGCCGGCGCGGCGGACGAGCTCACCGGTCACGCGGTACGGCCCGGACGTCCGCGCCTCGCCTATCTCCCCTTCGGCGGCGGTCCGCGCCAGTGCATAGGCAATACCTTCTCGCGGATGGAGGGCGGCATGACGCTGGCCGCCCTGGGGCGGTACTGGGAGTTCGAGCCCGTTCCCGGGTTCGCGGTCGACCCGCCGGCAAGGATCACGATCCGGCCGCGGCTCGGTCTGCCGGTGTCCGCCACGCGCCGCGGAGCGCGTGGCGTCCATTAGTCCTGGAACCGGGTGACCAGGAGTCACGAAGAGTTCATGCGTTCTCGGCGTCGATCTCGGCGATCAAGCCCTCGATGAGGGTCCTGATCTCGTCGCGGATGGGGCGGACGGCCTCGACGCCCTGTCCCGCGGGGTCTTCCAACGGCCAGTCGCGGTAGGTCTTGCCGGGGAAGTACGGGCAGGCGTCGCCGCAGCCCATGGTGATGATGTAGTCCGAGGCCTGGGCGGCCTCGGGGGTGAGGACCTTCGGCTTCTCGTCGGAGATGTCGATGCCGAGCTCGGCCATCGCGGCGACGGCCGCGGGGTTGACCTGGTCGCCGGGCACGGAGCCGGCGGAGCGGACCTCGACGCGGTCGCCCGCGAGGTGCCGCAGGAAGCCGGCGGCCATCTGGGAGCGGCCCGCGTTGTGGACGCAGACGAACAGGACGGATGCGAGCGGGCGGGGAGGCATCGTTCTTCCTTCACGGCAGGCAGGCTGCGGCACGTCATCGGCTTGCGGCGGGTTCAGCCCAGGCTGATATCAGCCATCGGTGATGTGACAGTATCAGCGCATGATGACGTCGGTCGACACTGAACTGATGCGGGTTCTGGCCGACCCGCTCAGGCTCCGGATCGTGACCCTCCTCGCGCGGGAGACGCTGTGCACCACTCACCTCGTGGAGGAGACGGGTGCGAAGCAGACGAACCTGTCCAACCACATGAAGGTGCTGCGCGAGGCCGGGGTCGTGGACACGGAGCCGTGCGGGAGGTTCACCTACTACCGCCTGCGCCCGGACGTCATCGAATTGCTCGCCGGTCAGTTCGCCGACCTCGCCCGGACCGCGCGTGCCGCCGCCGAAGCGAACCTCAAGCGGTCCTGCCCGTAACCCCGTTGCCCCACCTGCCCGAGGAGAACGCCGTCTTGACCACCGCCGAACCGCTGTGAGCGACGCCATGGCCGCGGGCCCGGCTCCGCAGCCCGCGCCCTGCGCGACCCCGCCCCCCAAACCCCTGGTCGCCCGCGCGGCCGCGGAACTCGTCGGGACCGCCGCCCTCGTGGCGATCGTGGTCGGCTCCGGCATCCAGGCGACCGGGCTGACCGATGACGTTGCCCTGCAGCTGCTGGCCAACTCCACCGCCACCGTCTTCGGTCTCGGCGTCCTGATCGCTCTCCTAGGCCCGGTGTCCGGCGCCCACTTCAACCCCGCCGTGAGCCTGGCCGAGTGGTGGACGTCGCGCCGCGCCGGCGCCGGGCTGACCGCGGGCGAGCTGGCCGCGTACCTGCCCTCCCAGATCGCAGGTGCGATCGCGGGGGCGATCCTGGCGGATGCCATGTTCGGTGAGCCGCTGGTGAAGTGGTCCACGCATGACCGCTCGGCGGGGAACCTGCTCCTCGGCGAGGTGGTGGCGACCGCGGGTCTGGTCCTGTTGGTCTTCGGACTCGCGCGTACGGACCGGCTGCGGTTCGCGCCGGTTGCGGTGGCCTCCTACATCGGTGCCGCGTACTGGTTCACCTCCTCCACCTCCTTCGCGAATCCTGCGGTCACCATCGGCCGTGCGTTCACCGACACCTTCGCCGGGATCGCCCCGTCCTCGGTGGCCGGGTTCATCGGCATGCAGCTGGTCGGGGCCGTGGCCGGACTCGGTCTGGCCGCGTTGATCTTCATGAGCTCCGGCGATCGCCTGCGGCCATGACCGCGGTGAAGCGGAGGTTGGCACCGAGGACGGTGAAGCTTGGTCACGGACCCGCCTGCTACGGCCCGAACACACCTCCGGGGCATGCCGCCAGGTACCCGTCCCGGCCTTGTCCGGACCTCCGAGTACCGGATGGCGGCTCCCTGCCTGAAGGTGCAGCGCGGCTCACATCACCACGGTGCTGCGGCGTTCCAGCAGGACCACGTCCCGCCACGCGCCGTGATGTCGGCCGATCCGCTCGCGCGTGCCGATGACGCGGAAGCCCGCGCGCTGGTGGAGGGTGAGACTGGCGGTGTTCTCGGGGAAGATCCCGGACTGGATCGTCCAGATCCCGGCGGCCTCGGTGGAGGCGATCAGGGTGTCCAGCAACGTGCGGGCGACGCCGCGGCCGCGGGCGTCGGGGTGGACGTAGACGGAGTGCTCGACCACTCCGGCGTACGCGCACCGGTCCGAGACCGCGCTCGCGGCCACCCACCCCAGCACGGCGTCGGCGTCGTCGAGGGCGACGTAGCGGTGCCGGGGCAGCCTGCCCTGGTCAAAGACCTCCCAGGCCGGGGCCCGGGTCTCGAAGGTGGCATTGCCTTCGTCGATCCCGGCCTGGTAGATCGCGAGGACCTGCTCGGCGCGCTCGGGCAGCAGCGCCTCGATCCGCATCCGGCTCACACGGTTGCCTTGGCGGCGCCGGCCAGGAGCGCGCCCATGGCGGCGAGCACGGACGGCTCGACGCGGTAGTACACCCACGTTCCGCGCCGCTCGGAGGACAGCAGTCCCGCCTCTTTCAGCTTCTTGAGGTGGTGGGAGACGGTCGGTTGGGAGACGCCGACGTCGGAGATGTCGCACACGCACGCCTCGCCGCCTTCGTGGGAGGCGACGGCGGAGAACAGGCGCAGGCGGACGGGGTCGCCGAGGGCCTTGAACATCTTCGCCGCGACTTCGGCCTCGTCCGCGGACATGGGGCGCTCGTTCAGCGGGGGGCAGCACGGCACGACGGCCTCGGGCTCCAAGAGCGGCAGAACGTTCGCATTCGACATGTGCCTATGTTGACACATGTCGAATCAGGCGGCTGATTCGACATGCTTCTATGTTGACGCCTGTCGAACCAGGTGCCATGCTGGCCACGTAAGACATCGACAGTCATCTAAGCAGCGAGGGAGTCGTCATGAACGAGCCGGTCACCCCCGCCACCGAAACCGCGGCCTCCTGTTGCGCCCCGGCCACCGCGGAGCCCGCCGCTGAGACGGCTCCCGCAGGATCCTCGCCGTGCTGCGGCACCAGCGGGCGCGCCGAAGCGGCCGGAGCCTGCCGCGACCCGCAGGCCAAGCGCGAAGCCGTCGCCACCGGCGCCGACTGCTGCTGACGAAGCGAAGCTCCCCCCGCCTGCACGAAAGCCGGAGACACGCCCATGAGCAAGACCACCGTCGAACTTCCCGTCGTCGTGATCGGTGCCGGCCCCGTAGGACTGGCCGCCGCCGCCCACCTGACCGAGTACGGCATCCAGCCCCTGGTCCTGGAAGCCGGGCCGGCCGCCGGCGCCGCGGTGCGCGAGTGGTCGCACGTGCGCCTGTTCTCCACCTGGGGCGAAGTCGTCGACCCGGCCGCCGAGAAGCTCCTCGCGCCGACCGGCTGGACCAAGCCCGACAGTGCGACGTACCCCGCCGGCGGGGACTGGGCCGAGCTCTACCTCCAGCCCCTCGCCGACGCCCTCGGCGACCGCGTCCGCTACGGCGCCCGCGTCACCGGGGTCTCCCGTGCCGGCCGCGACCGGATCGTCGACGCCGGCCGCGAGCAGCAACCCTTCGTCGTCCACATCGAGACCAATGGCGGCCGCGAGGAACGCTTCTTCGCCCGCGCCGTCGTCGACGCCTCCGGCACCTGGTCCACCCCCGGCCCCGCCGGCGCCGGCGGCCTCGCGGCACTCGGGGAGAAGGCGGCCGCGGACCGGATCACCTACCGCGTCCCCGACCTCACCGACCCGGCCGTCCGGGCCCGGTACGCGGGCAAGCGCACCGCCGTCGTCGGCTCCGGCGCCTCCGCCTTCACCGCACTCGCCTCCCTCGCCGACCTCGCCAAGGCCGACGACGGCGCCGGCACGCACACCACCTGGATCCTGCGCCGCGGGATCTCCGGCTCCACCTTCGGCGGCGGAGAAGCCGACCGGCTCCCCGCCCGCGGTGCCCTCGGCCTGGCGGCCAAGGCCGCCGTCGACGGTGGCTACGCCGACGCCGCCACCGGCTTCCGTACGGAGGCCATCGAGCGGGACGGGGAGGGCCGCCTGGTCCTGGTCGGTGACGACGGCCGTCGTCTGCACGCCGTGGACGAGGTGATCGTGCTGACCGGCCTCCGCCCCGACCTGTCGTTCCTGGACGAACTCCGCCTCGGCCTCGACGAACGCCTCCAGGCCCCCCTCGCCCTGGCCCCGCTGATCGACCCCAACCAGCACTCCTGCGGCACGGTCCCTCCCCACGGCCGCAGCGAGCTCTCTCACCCCGAGAAGGACCTCTACCTCGTCGGCATGAAGTCCTACGGCCGCGCCCCGACCTTCCTGGCCATGACCGGCTACGAGCAGGTCCGCTCCATCGCCGCCCACCTCGCCGGCGACCGCGAAGCCGCCGAACGCGTCGAACTCACCCTCCCCGAAACCGGCGTCTGCGGCGGCGCCGGCCTCTTCGACCGGCCGGAAGCCGCCGAGCAGAACGCCGGCGGGTGCTGCGCCGCGCCGGCCACCCTCGCCATCGGCACCCTGACCGCGGCCCCCGGCGGCTGCTGACCGGCATGCCACACACCCCAGTGGGAGGCGGGACGGTCACGACTCCGTGTGTGACAGGTGCGCGGTGGGCCCGTCCGAGCCGCGGTGCCTGAAGTTGACGGCCGAAGCCTTGGCCAGGGCCGCGGGGTTCAAGAAGCGCAGCGGACCGACGGGATGCGAACAGGAACACGTGCCGCGCTGCCGACTCATCGCGCGCTGCCGCTGAAAACATCAGCCGTTCCAAGGGGTTGAACGGACGGGCCGTGGCGAAGTCGGCGGCCAGGTACTGGTGACCGCGCAACCGGCGGCGGTGCCTGCGCGCGTACACCGCGAGCGACCTCGGCAGCCGCTTCTTGTCCGGGAGTACCGCGATCACCGTCACCTCGTCGTCGTTCGGAAACGCGTACGCCATGTCGGGTTCGAGGAACCAGGACTGACCGATCCCGCCGTGCAGCGGAAGGTTGCGGAAGTGTGCGAGACAGCCGAACCGCGCGTTCTCGTACAGCCGTGCAGGTACCCCGGCGAACTTCGCCACGGCCGAGTCCTTGCCGTCGGCGCCGACCACCAGGCGGGCCCGGATCTCCCGCTCGCCCCGCGGTGTCGACGCGCGCACCCCCACGGTTCGCCCGGCTTCCCGGACCAGCCCGGTCACCTGGTGACCGGGGAGCAGATCGACGCCGGGGGTCTGCGACGCACGGGTCCTGATGAGCGGGTCGAGGGTGCTGCGCCGGATGCTGTACACGTACGGCAGCGCGGGGCCGGCCGGCGCGGCCCTCGGCTCTATCCATCCCCAACGGGTGTACCACCGCGCCTCGTTGTGGACGGCTCCGGCCTTCTCAAGGGCGGGGACGAGGCCGAGTTCGTCCAGCACCGGGTAGGCGCCGGCCTGGAGCGAGTGGGTGCAGAGCACCTTGTGCGCATCGGGGTCCGAGCGGCGTTCCAGCAGTGCGACGCGGACACCGCGTCGAGCGAGCAGGATCGCCGCGGCGCTGCCGGCGAGGCCGGCTCCGCTGATGACGACGTCGTAGTCGTGTGCCGCGCTCTACGCGGCCGGTGATCGGCTGCCGGGTCGTACGTACACTGACGGGCATGGCATGCCGCATCAGTGAGTTGGTCATCGACTGCGCCGATCCCGACCGGCTCGCCGCGTTCTGGAGCGAGGTCCTCGGTTACGTCGAAATCGGCCGCGAGGACGACGAAAGCATCGCGATCGGGCCGCCCGACGGCGGCCCGCAGCCCACCCTCGTCCTCAGTCCCGGCAGCGCCCCGCGGACCGGGAAGCTCCGACTGCACATCGACGTCAACGCCACCGACCGCGACCAGGACGCCGAGCTGGAGCGGCTACTGGCTCTCGGCGCCAGGCCCGTCGACGTCGGCCAGACCGGTGCCGAGAGCTGGCACGTCCTGGCCGACCCGGAGGGCAACGAGTTCTGCCTCCTGCGCGACCGGCTCCAGCCCCTCTGACCACGCGCGTCCTGACGCCAAGCCGCTCGGCCGTGCGAGTGCGCCGGCGCGGTACCCGAAGGACCGCGTCCCGGCGGGCGCTATCCGCTACCGGAGACGGGGACGGCGGCGAGAGCGTTCGGCGCCGGCCACGGGCGGTCCTGTTCGAAGGTGCGCAGCAGGTCCGCCGCGACGCTCACCGCGATCGTGGCGGGTTCCTTGCCGGTGATCCCGGTCAGGCCGATGGGGGTCTTGATCCGGTCGATGGTGGCGGCGTCGTGGCCGCCCTCGGTGGACAGGCGCTGCCGGAACCGTGCCCATTTCGCGGCCGAGCCGATCAATCCGATCGAGCCGAGACCGGCGGTGCGCAGGGCGGCGTCGCACAGCGCGGCGTCCTCGGCGTGGTCGTGGGTCATGATCAGGACGTGGGTGCCGGGCGGCAGCTCCGTGAGCACCTCCTCCGGAAGCAGTGGTGTGTGGTGCACGTGGATCTGCGCCACCGCGTCCGCGAGCCCGCCGAGCCGTTCGTCGGCGAGTACGTCCGGGCGGGTGTCGATCAGGTGCAGATCGAGGTCGTGGCGGGCCAGGATGCGCGCCAGCTCCAGCCCGACGTGCCCGACGCCGAAGACGGCCACCGCGTGGACCACCGGCAGCGGTTCGAGCAGTACGCTGACGGCTCCGCCGCAGCACTGCACGCCGTGTCGGCTGGTGACCTTGTCGTTGAGGGCGAACTCCATCAGCTCCGCATCCGCATCGGGCACGCCGATCAGCTCGCGGGCCCGATCGATCGCGACGGCCTCGATGTTGCCGCCGCCGATCGAGCCCCAGGTCTCGTTCTCGCCCACGACGAGTTTCGCGCCGGCCCGCCGGGGCGCGTGGCCGCGCACGGTCGCGACGGTCACGAGCACACCGGGTTCCCGGCGTGCCCGCAACCGCGCGACCGCGGTCACCCAGGTCATGTCAGGCATTGCTCAAAGCGTTCGCGTCGGTGGCGATCCCGTTCCCGTTGCGGGCGTGGCCGTCCCCCTGCGCGCCGCCTCCGCGGGCCGCTTCGATCGCCCAGTACACCGCCTCCGGTGTCGCGGGGGAGGCGAGTTCCACGCTGACTCCGGCGGCCCCGAACGCCGCGGCGGCCTGCCGCAGTGCTTCCCGTACCGAGAACGCCAGCATCAGCGGAGGCTCGCCCACCGCCTTGGACCCGTAGACCGCGCCCTCCTCGGTGGCGTTCTCCAGCAGCCTGACGTTGAACTCCTCGGGCATCTCCGAAAAGCTCGGCAGCTTGTAGGTGCTCGCGGCCTGGGTCAGCAGCCGGCCGCGGTTCGGCCCGTCACCGGTGTCCCAGCGCAGGTCCTCCAGCGTCAGCCAGCCGGCGCCCTGCACGAAACCGCCTTCCACCTGACCGATGTCGATCATCGGGGACAGGCTGTCGCCGACGTCGTGCACGATGTCCACCCGCCGGATGCGGTACGCGCCGGTGAAGCCGTCCACCTCCACCTCGGTCGCGGCGGCGCCGTAGGAGAAGTACTTGAACGGCGAGCCCTGGAACGTCTTCGCGTCCCAGTGCAGACCCTCGGTCCGGTAGAAACCGGCCGCCGACAGCTGGACCCGCTGGAAGTACGCGGTGCGCACCAGGTCGTCCCAGGCCAGCTCCTTGTCGCTGCCGAGGGCGCGCGCGACGCCTTCGACGATGCGCACGTCCGAGGCGTTCGTTCCCAGCTGGGTGCCGGCCACCTGAAGCAGCCGCTCGCGCACCTGCTCGCAGGCGTTCTTCACCGCCGCACCGTTGAGATCCGCTCCGGAGCTGGCGGCGGTGGCAGAGGTGTTGGGCACCTTGTCGGTCCGCGTCGGGGCCAGCCGTACCTTGTGGAGCGGGATACCCAGCGTGGTCGCGGCCACCTGCAGCATCTTGGTGTGCAGGCCCTGCCCCATCTCGGTGCCGCCGTGGTTGATCAGGACCGAGCCGTCCTTGTAGATCAGCACCAGCGCGCCGGCCTGGTTGAAGGCGGTGAGGTTGAACGAGATTCCGAACTTGATGCCGGTGACCGCGAGCGCCCGCTTGGTGTGCGGGTGCGCGGCATTGAACGCCGCGATCTCGCGCCGGCGATCGGCGATGCCGGCGTCGGCCTGGACCTGCTGCCAGACGGTGGAGATCCGTTCGGGGTGGGCGACCGGCTGCCCGTACGGCGTCGACTGGCCCTGCCGGTAGAAGTTGCGCTCCCGCAGCTCCATGGGGTCCAGGCCGAGCAGCGGCGCGCACCGGCCCATGATGTCCTCGATCACCAGCATGCCCTGCGGTCCGCCGAAGCCGCGGAAGGCGGTGTTGGAGACCTTGTTGGTCTTGGCGATGCGACCGGCGATGCGCGCGTGGGGAATCCAGTAGGTGTTGTCGATGTGGCACAGCGCACGGGCCACCACCGGCTCGGACAGGTCCAGGCTCCAGCCGCCGTCCGCGGTCAAGGTGGCGTCCAGGGCCTGGATGCGGCCCTCGTCGTCGAAGCCGATCTTCCACTCGGCGTGGAACCCGTGGCGCTTGCCGGACATGGTCAGGTCCTGGGTCCGGTTGAGCCGCACCCGCACCGGTCGGCCGGTCAGCTTGGCGCCGAGCGCGGCGACGGCGGCGAACCCGTGCGGCTGCATCTCCTTGCCGCCGAAGCCGCCACCCATCCGCAGGCACTGCACGGTCACCTCGTGGCTGTGCAGGCCGAGCACGTGCGCGACGATTTCCTGCGTCTCCGAAGGATGCTGGGTGCTGCTCTGGACGAACACCTGACCGTTCTCGTCGATCAGGGCCAGTGCCGCGTGCGTTTCGAGATAGAAGTGCTCCTGGTCGGAGAACTGGAACTCGCCGGTGAAGACGTGCGCGGAGTCGGCGAAGCCGGCGTCGACGTCGCCGGTCAGCATCACGGGCCGGGCGCCGTGGAAGCTCTCGGCCGCGATCGCCTCCCGCAGGGTGATCAGGGAGGGCCGTTCGTCGAGCTCCACCTCGACGGCCGCGGCACCGAGCCGGGCCGCCTCCAGGGTCTCGCCGAGCACCCAGGCGACCGCGTGGCCGTGGAACATGACCTCGTCGGGGAACAGCGGTTCGTCGTGCTTCATTCCGGCATCGTTGACGCCGGGTACGTCGGCGCCGGTCAGCACGCGGACCACGCCGGGTACGGCGAGCGCGGGCCCGGTGCGCAGCGCGGTGATCCTGCCGTGGGCCTTCATGACCTGGACCGGGTGGGCGTGCAGCACGTCCTTGGTGCGGGAGACCAGGTCGTCGGTGTAGAGCGCGGTGCCGGTGACGTGCAGGGTGGCGCTCTCGTGCGGCATCGAAACGCCAACGACGGGCTTTTCGGGACGCTCGGACAAATGGCTCATGACGACACCGCCTCGGTGGTTCGTACGTACAGCTTCAGCAGGCTCTGGCCGAGCATCGCGGAGCGGTAGTCGGCGCTGGCGCGGTGGTCGTCCATCGGCGTGCCCTGGGCCTGCAGCACCTGGGCCGCGGCCTCGACGGTCCGGGCCGCCCACGGCTTGCCCTCCAGGGCCGCCTCGGTGGCGAGGGCGCGGATCGGGGTGGCGGCCACGCCGCCCAGGCCGATGCGTGCCTTGCGGACGATCCCGTCCTCGATGTCGAGTGCGAAGGCGACCGCCACGCTGGAGATGTCGTCGAAGCGCCGCTTGGCGATCTTGTGGAAGGCTGCGACCGGCGACAGCGGCAGCGGGATGCGCACCGAGCGGATCAGCTCGCCGGGCCGGCGCACGCTCTGCCGGTAGCCGGTGAAGTAGTCCGCCAGCGGGACCTCGCGCTCGCCGTCGGCGTGGGCGAGCACCACCGACGCCTCCAGTGCGAGCAGCGCCGGCGGGCTGTCGCCGATGGGGGAGCCGGTACCCAGGTTGCCGCCGAGCGTCGCGCTGTTGCGGATGAGCCGGGATGCGAACTGCGGGAACAGCTCTGCCAGCAGCGGGACGCTGCCGTCGAGGCGGCGTTCGATCTCGGTGAGGGTCTGCGCCGCCCCGATCTCGATGTGGTCCGGTGCGACCCGCAGCTCCCGAAGTTCGGGCAGCCGGTCGACGGCGACGACGCAATTCGCCCTGCGGGAACGGATGTTCACCTCCACCCCCCAGTCGGTGCTTCCGGCGACCACCACCGCGTCCGGCTGCTCGCGCAACAGCTGCAGTGCTTCGGACAGGGTGCCCGGCCGCAGGAACGCGGCTCCGTCCTGGGTGTATGCGGTGGCGGCCGGTGCCGGAGGGGACTGCTCGCGACGCTGCGCCAGTGGGTCGTCCTCGGTGGGCGTACCGACGGCGAACGCGGCATCGCGGATCGGGCGGTAACCGGTGCAGCGGCACAGGTTTCCGCTCAGCGCGTGCAGATCGAAACCGTTCGGACCGTGCTCGGAGTCGGTGCCGTCGCTCGATCCCGATCCCGATCCCGATCCCGAGCCCGAGTCCGCTTTCGCGTGCGCGCAGCGCTCGGGCCGGTAGTACTCGGCGGCCATGCTGCAGATGAATCCCGGTGTGCAGTAACCGCATTGGGAGCCGCCGCGGACCGCCATCTCCTCCTGCACCGGGTGCAGCGTGGGAGCCGTACCGGGCTCGCCGGCGGTGGCGAGCCCCTCGGAGGTGATGAGCTCCTGACCGTCGAGCGCCGCGACGGGGACCAGGCAGGCGTTGACCGCCACCCAGTCGGTGGGCTTGTTCACCCCGGGACGGGCCACCAGGACCGAACAGGCGCCGCATTCCCCCTCGGCGCAGCCCTCCTTCGTTCCGGTGAGGCCGCGCTCGCGCAGGAAATCCAGCACCGTGGTGTGGGGTGCGGCCGGTGAAATCGGGGCTTCTTTCCCGTTGACCGTGATCCGCGCCGCTACCATGGCACGTCCTCGTTTCGGAGCGCGGTCGATCGGATGGTCCTAGTCGCCATTTCGAAAGCTTTCTGTTGCGGTGGCGCAGGTCGAGAACCCGGCGCGTGAATCCGCACGCAACGACGTGCCGCAGCCGGTGAAAGGAGATCGGAAGGTGCCGGGGCCGCAGTCGGGCACGCCGGGAAAAAGGGGCTGCTCAGCAGCCGTGTGCTACACGGCCCGGAGCCCAGGCGGTCTCGTGGGTGAGGCGACGCACGTCGGAGATGATCGACATCCGACTTCGCCCCCTTCCATGAACCCACGAACCGGTGCGGCAGAAGCTACGTCGCCGTAGGTCCATCGGTCAAGCCGACGTGCGGCGGAGGTCCACCTCGTCTTTGCGGTCGGCGTCGTTGCTCCGCCGGCCGCTGAGCCGTCGGCCGGGGTCTGTCCGGCCGTCGGGGTTGCGCCGCCGGAGACGGTGTACGGGGCCGCGCGTCTTCCGCCAGGACTCGGGCTCCGGCGAGGAGGACCGCCATCTCCGACCCCTCACATTCGAGCCGGACCGGCCGTACACACCGGCATCCTCCACGAGAATGAACCTGTGGGGCATGCATAGGCCAGACCGTTCCGTTCGGTGGGATCGCCGCGTCGCAAAAAAACTTCGGACGACGATGTCGAGAACCCCCGACCGGCTCCGTCCCCGTGGTGAACGCGACCACAATGGGTCGCGTCGCACCAGCACCGAGGAGAGACACCATGGCCAAGTACCTGCTGCTCAAGCACTACCGCGGCGCTCCGGCCCCGGCCAACGACGTGCCCATGGACCAGTGGACGCCGGAGGAGATCTCGGCCCACGTGCAGTACATGAACGATTTCGCGGCCCGGCTTGAGGGGACGGGCGAGTTCGTCGACGGTCAGGCGCTCGCCCCCGAGGGCGCGTGGGTCCGCTACGACGGCGAGGGTCGCCCCCCGGTCACCGACGGCCCGTTCGCCGAGACCAAGGACCTCATCGCCGGCTGGATGGTGATCGACGTCGACAGCTACGAGCGCGCCGTCGAGCTGGCCGGGGAGCTGTCGGCCGCCCCCGGGGCGGGCGGGAAGCCGATCCACGAGTGGCTGGAGGTGCGCCCGTTCCTGGCCGCGCCGCCCACCATCACGGAGTGACCACCCCGATGGACGAAGCGCTGCTGCGGAGCCTCACGCCGAGCGTGCTCGCGATCCTCGTCCGCCGCGGAGCCGATTTCGCGGCGGCCGAGGACTCCGTACAGGACGCGCTGGTCGAGGCGGTCCGCAGCTGGCCGGCCGACCCTCCTCGGGACCCCAAGGGCTGGCTGGTCACCGTGGCCTGGCGCAAGTTCCTCGACGCGACCCGGTCGGACGCCGCCCGCCGCCGGCGTGAGGACCGCGTCGACGAGGAGCCGGCGCCCGGCCCCGCACCCGCGGCGGACGACACGCTCCAGCTCTACTTCCTGTGCGCCCACCCGTCGCTGACGCCGTCGTCCGCGGTCGCGCTCACGCTGCGCGCCGTCGGCGGGCTGACCACCCGCCAGATCGCCCAGGCCTACCTGGTGCCCGAGGCGACCATGGCGCAGCGGATCAGCCGTGCCAAGCGCACCGTCTCCGGCGTGCGGTTCGACCGGCCCGGCGATGTCGCCACCGTGCTGCGCGTCCTCTACCTGGTCTTCAACGAGGGCTACTCCGGCGATGTCGACCTCGCCGCCGAGGCCATCCGGCTCACCCGGCAGCTCGCCGCCGCGATCGACCACCCCGAGGTGGCCGGGCTGCTCGCCCTCATGCTGCTCCACCACGCCCGGCGCGCCACCCGGACCGCGCCCGACGGCAGCCTGGTGCCGCTCGCCGAGCAGGACCGGGGCCGGTGGGACAGCGGGGCGATCGCCGAGGGCGTCGAGATCCTCCAGGCGGCCCTCGCCCGCGACCGGCTGGGCGAGTTCCAGGCCCAGGCCGCCATCGCGGCACTCCACGCCGACGCGCCCACCGCCGAGGAGACCGACTGGGTACAGATCGTCGAGTGGTACGACGAGCTCGTGCGCCTGACCGACAGCCCGGTCGTCCGGCTCAACCGCGCGGTGGCCGTAGGCGAGGCCGACGGCCCGCGCGCCGGACTGGCGGCGCTCGCGGCGCTGGACGCCGCACTGCCCCGCCATGCCGCGGTGGCGGCGTACCTCCACGAGCGCGTCGGCGACCTGGCGACGGCGGCACGGCTCTACGCCGAGGCGGCCCACAAGGCGCCCGACCTCGCCGAGCGGGACCACCTGACACGGCAGGCCGCCCGGCTCAACGCCTGCCGGGGTCGCTGACGGGCCGTCCCCTCCACGAAGAGCCTCACCTCCGCCTCACGTCCGCGGCCCGCGGACGGTGAGCGGATCGGAGCGCCGCGGCAACCCTCCCGGTGACGCCCGGAAACGCCGCGGGGCGAAGGTCGGACCATGCCTCCCGCGACCGCCACCGCCCCGTCCGGCCCCGCCACCGCCCCTGCCCCCGCCACCGCCCGCGCCACCACCCCGGCCCCCGTCCTTGCATCCGACGCGCCGCCACGGCATCCCGCGGTGTCCTGGGCGCGGGCCCGGATGCTGGCGCACGGTGCGCCCGGGCCGGTGGCCCCCCGTACGGTGCCACTGGCCGAGGCCGCGGGGCTCACGCTGGCCGCGGAGTTGCGCGCCCTGCATCCGCTCCCGGCGTTCGACACGGCCGCCATGGACGGCTACGCGGTGGCAGGCCCCGGTCCCTGGCGCGTCCGCGGGGCCGTCCGCGCCGGTGCGGCCTGGTCGGGCGTGCTGGGCGCTGGGGACTGCGTGGAGATATCCACCGGAGCCCAGGTCCCGGCCGGGGCGTGCGCCGTGCTGCCGCTGGAGTCTGCGTCGGGCGGCGGCGGTGACCGGGTGTCGGGCCCGGCGCTGCCGCCCGGTCGGCACATCCGCAGGACGGGCGAGGACTCGCCGGCCGGTGGCTGCCTCGCTCCGGCGGGTACGAGGATCGGCCCGGCGCTGGTCGGGCTCGCCGCTTCCTGCGGCCACGACACGCTGGAGGTACGGCCGCGGCCCCGGGTCGGCGTACTGATCACGGGGGACGAGCTGGAGCACGCGGGCCGACCGGGCCCCGGAAGGGTCCGCGATGCGCTCGGGCCGCTCCTGCCGGTGCTGGTCACCTCGCTGGGCGGCGAGACCTGCCGGGTGCGGCACGTTCCCGATCGGCCGGCGGGGCTGCTGGCCGAGGCCGTCCAGGCGCTGCGGAGCGTCGATGTCGTGGTGGTCACGGGGTCCACGTCGGTCGGCGCCACGGATCAGCTGCGCCGCCTGCTGGACGAGGCCGGCGCCCGGATGGTCGTCGACACGGTCGCCTGCCGCCCCGGACACCCCATGCTGCTCGCGGAACTCGACCCCGGCCGCTGGGTGGTGGGGCTGCCCGGGAACCCGTACGCCGCCCTGGTCGCCGCCCACACGCTGCTCGGCCCGCTGATCGCCGGCCTGTCAGGGCGTACGCTCGGTCCACTTCCGCAGGTACCCGTCACGGGACCGGTCCGGCCCGCTCCCGGACTGACCCGGCTGGTGCCCGCCACCTGGGACGGGCCGGGAGCCAGGATCACCGACGGACACGGCGCGGCGTTCCTCCGAGGGGCCGCCGTGGCCGACGCGCTCGCCGCGATCCCGCCCGGCTGGGCCGACGGCGACCCGGTCCCGCTGCTCCTGACACCCACCTGACAGGACCCGAGGCCGCACCGGCGGTTCGCGCCGGTCGCCGGGGTCAGGCGGCCGAGTCCCAGGCCCTCGTCAGCCCCTCAAGCCAGGCAGGCGGCAGTTCGGCCGCGTCCCACTCCTCCCGCAGCGCCGACGGCTCCGTGACGAGGCGTTCCAAGACGGCGATGCTGGTGGGGGAGTGGAGGAGGGAGTAGCGGCCGTGGATCGCGATGGCGCTGCCGGGCCCGTACTGCGCGTACAGCTGTTCCAGGTGTACGCGGTGGGCCGAGGCGAACCGCGTCAGCCGGCCCGCGTACCCGGTGCGCTCCCGGGTGCTCATCGTGCCGAGGACGGCGGTGAGCACCTGCTCGGAGACCTCGGGATCGAGGTCGGAGACCGCGGCGAACGAGGGGTAGAGGGTCCCGACGGCCACCTTCGCCCGCTCCAGCTCCATCCTCCCGACCGGGCGATGGGCGTCCGCGGAGCCCTGTGACGGATCGGCGCCGACCGCGTCCCGCAATGCCCGCTCGGCGATGTCGGCGAGCTCGTCTCCGACGGCGTGCGCGCCGTCGAGCCAGCCGGACGCGTAGGGCTCGCCCTTCTCCCGCGGGGCGCTCTCCCCGCTCCTGCTGATCTCGGTGTGCGCGACGGCGAGTGTGCCGGCCTGGACGAGTCCGATCAGCTCCTCCGCGTGTTCCGGGTGGACCCCCGCCCGGCCGAGGAGATGGACGAGTGTCGCCTTCGCATTGAGGACGCTGACCGCGTCCAGCTGCCGTAGCCCTTCCCCGGCGGGGTTCATGGGGTCCTCCTCGATCATTTTGGCGCCGGAGCGAGCCTACGCAGGAGGGACCCTGCGTTCAGCCCTTCGCAGGCGATTCCCGGCTCGCCGACGGCCGCCCGCGCGGTCGCCGCGCGGCTCCCCGCCGGCCGGTCGGCCGGATGCGTCCGACCGGCGCGGTGCGCCGCGCCCGAACCGGGTGTGAACCTACGGTGGCGCCATGACCGATCCCGAGAAGAACAAGGCCACGGTCAAGGCCTTCTACGACCTGATGTTCAACCGGTGCCGCCCGGCCGAGGCGATCGACGCGTACGCCGGGGACACCTACATCCAGCACAACCCGCACGTCGGCGACGGCAAGCAGGCGTTCATCGACTACTTCGAGCGCATGGCCGCCGAATACCCCGGAAAGCGCGTCGAGTTCAAGCGTGTCTTCGCCGAGGGCGACCACGTGATCCTGCACTGCCACCAGACCTGGCCCGAGGAGGAGTACGCGGGCATCGACATCTTCCGCCTCGACGAGGACGGGAAGATCGTCGAGCACTGGGACGTCCTGCAGGCCATCCCGCCCACCTCGGAGAACGACAACACCATGTTCTGACCGGTGCGGCGGCGGGCTCGGGCAGAGGCCGGTCCGGAGGCGGCGCTTATTGCACATATATTGCAGCTCGCGTACGCGGCCGGCGTGCCGCTGTACGGCGTCCACCACCTGGCCGGGCACGTCGCCGCCGACACCCTCGAACACGGACCGCTGCCCTCACCCTGTGTGGTGCTGATCGTCTCCGGCGGCCACACCTCCCTGCTCGTACGGCACCTCGTCCGCGAGCCGATCCTGCACCTGGGCGACACCCTGGACGACGCGGCGGGGGAGTGCTTCGACAAGGTGGCCCGGATCCTGGGCCTGCCCTACCCGGGGGGACCGGCCATCGACAAGGCGGCGCGGGACGGCGACCCGCGGGCGGTGGTCTTCCCGCGCCCGCTCACCCGCCCGGGCGACGACCCGTACGCCTTCTCCTTCTCCGGCCTCAAGACGGCGGCGGCCCGCTGGGTCGAAGGCCACCGGTTGCGCGGGGAGGAGCTCTCCGTCGCGGACGGTGCGGCCGCTCTGCAGGAGGCCGTGGCGGACGTGCTGACCCGCAAGACGCTCGCGGCGTGCCGCGCGTATGACGTGAACACGCTGGTCGTGGTCGGGGGAGTGGCGGCCAACTCGCGGGTGCGGGCCCTGGCGGAGAAGCGCTGTGCCTCCGCCGGGATCGAACTGCGCGTCCCGTCCCTGACGCTGTGCACCGACAACGGCGCGATGATCGCCGCCGTCGGCGACCTGCTGGTCCGCTCCGGCGCCGAACCGGCCCCGCTCGACGTGTCCGTCGACCCGTCGGCACCGCTGGAGTACGCAGCTCTGACCCCCCGCGCCCGCCAGGCCGTCCGGGCCGCGTGAACCGCTCCCCGACGCGGAACCGGCCGGGGCGGCCGTCCGGGTTCGCGCAGCGGCCGTCCGGATGCGGCAGTGGCGCGGGGAGGGGCATCCTGGCTGTGTGACCGGGAGAGAGGCGTGACCCGGGCGCCGGACCACGGCGGAGGCGTTCCGTACGAGCCGGCCGTCCGCCGTGCCCGTGCCGAGGCGGGCGCGCGGCGCGGACCGCCCGCGCGTCGTACGGGGAACCACCGACGGGCGTCGCCCTGCCGCCGGCCGCGCGCCGGCCTGCGCAGTGGGGGGAGGCCTCATGAGCGAGATCCCCGGCTTCGATGAACTGCAGGGCCCCCTCGACGTGTCCCGGGCCGCCATGGCGGTCCTCGACGGCGGGGGCCGGGTGGTGGGCTGGAGCCCGGCGGCCACGGAGCTGCTCGGGTACACGGCGGCGGAGGTGCTCGGCCGGGACTTCGCCGAGCTCGTGACCGACGTCGTGGCGCCCGAATTCCTGCCGGGCCTGCTGCACGTGCTGCGGCTGCGCCACCGCGACGGGCACAGGGCGCCGGCTGCGGTGGCGGTCGTGGCCCTGTCGCCTGGCGGCGAGGAGCCCGGCGGCGCCGGGACGCGGCCCGCCCGGCTGCTCGCCATGGCGGACGCCGGCGCGACCGGGCAGTGGAACGCCCTGCAGTCGATGCTGCGCGGGCTGGCCACGCAGTCGCCCGTCGGCCTGGCCATCTACGACACCCGGCTGCGCGTGGTGTGGACGAACGCCGCCCTCTACAAGGAGATGGGGCCGGCCGAGTACGCGGGAGTCGGCCCGGACGACATGGTCACGCACGGGGTCGTCGTCTCTCCCGGCATGCCCGGCACGCTGGAGGAGGTCATGGGCGAGGTGCTCGCCACCGGCGAGCCCGTGATCGAACTGCACTACCGGGGCCGTCCGCCCTCCGCCCCCGACCGCGACCACGTCTGGTCGTGCTCGTACTACCGGCTGGAGGACCCGGCCGGAACACCGCTGGGCGTATGCGAGGAGACGGTCGACATCACCGCGCGCTATCTCGCCCAGCAGCGCCTTGAGCTGCTGGTCCGCGCCGCCAGGAGCGTGGGCACGACGCTCGACATGCACCACACGGCCCGGGAGTTCGCCGCCGTGACGACCCCGGCCTTCGCCGATGCGGTCACGGTGGACCTGCTGGAGACGGTGCTCCACGCCGACCGGCCGCGCAGCGTCACCCTGCCCGACACCCGGATGGTGCGGGTATGGCCTCCCGGGGAGCGTCCCGGCGGACGATCCGGCCCCGGCCCCGGCTTCGCCGATGTCCGGGCCCCTGCCCCCGGCCGCCCGGAACGCGAACCGGACCGGCTGACCGTACCGCTCCGCAGCGAAGGGACCGATCTGGGCGCGGTGTCCTTCATCTGGGAGCACCGCACCAACCCCTTCGACGACGGCGAACTGGCCGTCGCCGACGAACTCGTGGCGCGGCTCGCGGTGTGCGTCGACAACGCCCGCCGCTACGCCCGCGAGCACGCCGCCGCCCTGCTGCTGCAGCGCAGCCTGCTGCCCAGGCTGCTGCCCCGACTGTCCGCCGTGGAGCTCGCGTACCGCTACCTGCCTGCCGACAGCCGGGCGGGGGTGGGCGGCGACTGGTTCGACGTCATCGCCCTGTCCGGGACCCGGGTGGGACTGGTCGTCGGGGACGTGGTCGGGCACGGCCTGGGCGCCGCCGCCACCATGGGCCGTCTGCGGACCAGCGTGCGCGTGCTGGCCCGGATGGACCTCGCCCCCGACGAGGTCCTCGCCCGGCTCGACGACCTCGTCACCCAGGGCGCCGACGAGCGGGCCGCGGCGCGCATCGAGGGCGAGGAAGTGCCCGAGGACGAGGCCCTCGGGGTCACCTGCCTCTACGCCGCATACGACCCGGTGGCCGGGACGTGCACGATGGCGCGGGCCGGGCATCCGCTGCCCGCCGTGGTGGACCCGGACGACGGCACGGTGACCTTCCCCGAACTGCCGCCGGGACCGCCGCTGGGGCTGGGCGGCATGCCCTTCGAGTCCGTGGAGGTGACCCTCCCCCCAGGCAGCCTGCTGGCCCTCTTCACCGACGGCCTGGTGCGGAGCCGCGGCCGCGACCTCGACGAGCAACTCGACGTGCTGAGCGCTGTCCTGAGCCGGTCGGGCCGGCCCCTGGACGACCTGTGCGACGAAGCCGTCGGCGCCCTGCTGCCGCGCCCGGCCGACGACGACGCGGCCCTGCTGCTGGTCCGTACCCGGATCCTCGGCCGGCAGCAGGTGGCCGTGTGGGAGCTGGACGCCGACCCCCAGGCCGTCGGCCGGGCGCGGGCCGCGGCCTCCGCCCAGCTCCGCGCGTGGGGGCTCGACGACCTGGTGTTCACCACGGAGCTCGTGGTGAGCGAACTGGTCACCAACGCCATCCGCTATGCCGCGGACGGCCCCGTCCAACTGCGCCTGATCCGCGACCAGACGCTGATCTGCGAGGTCTCCGACAGCGGCCACACCTCACCGCACCTGCGGCACGCGGCCAACGACGACGAGGGCGGCCGGGGCCTGTTCATCGTGGCGCAGACGACGCAGCACTGGGGGACCCGGTACACGTCCACGGGCAAGATCATCTGGGCTGAGCAGGCCATGCCCACGGTGAAGCGGCCGACGACCGAGGGCCGCGGGGGCCGGCCGGATTGAGGGGATGGTGATCGATTGCTATAGCGTGCGCACGTCAAAAAGACGTACGCACGCCTCATGGGGGACTCCCGTATGACCTATCCGCCGCAGCCAGGCCCCGCCGCCCCGTACGGCCAGCCCGGCCCGTACGCCCAGCAGCCGCCGCAGGGGTACCCGCCCCAGCCCGGCTTCCCGCAGCAGCAGGCCCAGCCCCCCTACGGCGCCGCACCGCAGCAGATGTACCCGCCCCAGCAGCAGTGGGCTGCGCCGCCGCCGGCGCCGCCGGCCCGGAGCGGGGGCATGGGCTTCCTGAAGATCCTGAAGATCATCGGCGTCGTCATCGCCCTCATAGTCGTCGCCGTGGGCTACTTCCTGAGCCGGGACGACGCCGACCAGGCGAAGGTCGGGGACTGCCTGAAGAACAACGGGTCCACGGTCAGCCCCGACCTGCAGGTGGTCAAGTGCGGGACCACCGGGGCCGCCTACAAGGTGGTCGAGGTGATACCCGGCACCCTGGACTCCGCCCGGTGCGAAGGCAAGTCGGACATCGGCTACCACGAGCAGACCAGCGGGTCCCGGCGCCGGTCGGGCAAGCAGTTCGTGCTCTGCCTCAACGAGATCAAGAAGTAGGCGAGCGGGACCGAACGGGGCGGCGGGATCGAAGCCGCCACCGTCCGGCCCCGCCGTGCCGCGTCGTACCCGGTGTTGTTCCGGAGGGGCGGCGGCCCCGCACCGTACGGTGGGGGGCGTGACGGAACGTGCGCCGGGCGGCGTCGACGTGCGGCTGGTTGCGGCCCGGCTGAAGGAACGGCTCTACGCGACCATCACCATGATCTCCGTCGTCCTCGGACTCGTCGGCAGCGGTCACGTGGACGTACCGGGCGCGGTGGCGACGGTCGGCACCGCCTCCGTGAGCCTGTGGCTGGCCGCCCTGGTGGCCGACCAGCAGGCCCATCGAGTGGCACACGGCGCCCTCGCGTCGGGGCGGGAACTGCGGGAGATGCTCTTCATCAGCAGCCCTCTGCTGCTGTCCGCGGTCGGGCCGCTCCTGCTGATCGGCGCGTCCGCCCTCGGGGTCATGGGCCTGGAGACCGCCCTGGTGACGGCCGGATGGGTCAACGTGGCCGGCCTGTTCGCCTGGGGGTGCGTCGGAGGCCTGCGGATGGGCGGGGGAAGGATCTACGCGGTGCTGGCGGGCGGGATCGACGCGGCGATCGGCACGGCGGTCGCCGTGGTGAAGGCCGCCGCCGGACACTGATCACCGGATCCCGGTGGCGGCCCGGGTCGCCGCGGAGCCGTGGCTTCCGCCGGAAAGCGCCGGGTCTCGCGCCGACGGGTCAGGGGCTCAGGTCACCGGCGAGGCCGACCAGCCAGTCGACGGCCGCGCGGACCAGGCCGGCCAGCGCCGCTCCGGCCAGGGTGGCGGAGAGCCGGCTGTCAGGCCGACGGCGCCGGCAACGGCGGGGACGTGTACGGGACATGGCGGACCTCCTGGGATCATGCGGCCTGGTGTGCCGCTGTGCGGGGCATCAGGTAACCCTGCGGCCGGGGGATTCGGGCCAACCCCGGGAATTTGGCGGAACTTGGCGCGTACTGTCGTTGCGGCAGCAGCACGAGGGGACGCGCATGGCCGGCGAGGACGAGGCGGGGCGGCGGGCGGCACGCGAGCGCGGGGCGGAGGTCCTGCGGGACCTGCTGGCACGCGCCGGGAGCCCGGCTCCCGCCGAGCTCGCGCGGCGGTCACAACTGGTCGGGCAGCCGATCTCCGATCAGAGCGTGAGCAACCTGCTGGCAGCCAGGACCGCGGCCCGGACCCGGACGGTGGACGCGTACATCGCGGCTTGCCTCCACCGCCAGGACGACAACCCGAAGTTGGCCGGCGAGCGGGGAGCGGCCGGCTACTGGAAGGACCGGTTCGAGGACGCCTCGGGCCGCGGCGTCGCCCCGGAAGCCGGGATGGTGCGCATCGGAAGGCCCCCCACGGCCGCGGACGCCTTCGTGAAGCGCCCCGAACTCGCCCCGGTGGCCGAGGCGGTCGAGGCCGGCCAGTCGGTGGTCCTCACCCACCGCCGGAACGACCCCGTACGGGAGCGGGTGCTGTCGGGGCTGGGCGGGGTCGGCAAGACGCAACTCGCCGCCCAGTACGCACGGCAGGTCTGGCAGGACCGCGGCCTGGAGCTGATCATCTGGGTGTCCGCGCGCGACCCGTACCAGGTCGTCACCAGTTACGCCCAGGCCGCGGCCCGGCTGCTGGGCGCCGATGCCACCGAGCCGGAACAGGCCGCCGCCCGGCTGATGGAATGGCTGTCGGTCACCTCGCGGCGGTGGCTGATCGTGCTCGACGACGTCCAGCTGCCCACCGAGGTGCAGCCGTGGTGGCCCGGGCCGACCGAGGCCGGCCAGGTGATCGTGACCACCCGCTACCGCGGCGAAAGCTTGTGGCGCGAGGGGCGGCGGGTCGTCGAAGTCGGCATCTACAGCGCTCAGGAGGCGCAGGAGTTCCTGCTCGACAAACTCGCCCGCCACTCCCGCCTGTGGTCCGGTGAAGGCCCGGGTACCCCACCGGAGCAGCAGGTGGCGGCACTGGCCGAGGACCTGGGGCGGCTGCCGCTGGCGTTGTCGCACGCCGCCGCCTACCTGATCCAGGAGGGGAAGACGGTCGGGGCCTACCGGGCGGAGTTCGCCGAGTACCGCACGCGCCTGGAGGACCTGTTCCCCCGGCCGGCCGAGTTCCCGGACCCCTACCAGGACCCCGTGGAGACCACGTGGGCGATCTCGCTGGACCTGGCCTCCCGGCTCGTGCCCGGCGGTGTGGTGCCCGCTGTGATGCTGCTGGTCTCGCTCCTCGACCCGGCAGGGATCCCGCGCGACCTGATCACCGCGGACACCACCGCCCACCACCTCGCGGAACTGGTCGGCCGGGACGTGCAGGCACAGGAGGTGCACAAGGCCTTACGGGTGCTCCACCGACTGAACCTGCTCACCGACGACGAGGACGACCCGTGGCGCGAGGTGAAGGTGCACGCCCTCGTCCAGCGCGCCACCAGGGAGGCGGCGCGCCGGGAACCGGCGGCGGCCCAGACCTGGCGCGGCCGGGTACGGGCTGTCGCCGATGCCCTCGTGACCCTGGGGAACGAGCGGTTCAAGGCAGGCCTGCAGGAGTCGCTGCGGCTCAACGCCCGCGCCCTGGCCGGTCACGGAGGCGCGGCCCTGTGGGACCCGGACGGGCACACCCTTCTGTTCGGCCTGGGGGCGAGCCTCGGCCGCCACGGGGACGTCCACGGCGCGGCCGCCCACTTCAAGGAACTCGCCGCCACGGCAGCGGAGCATCTGGGCGCCGACCACCTCGACACCCTTCTCGCCCGCGGGCACTACGCGACCTGGCTCGCCGCGTCGGGACATCCGGCGCTCGCGGCGGAGGAACGGCGACAGGTGATCGCCGACCGGACCCGCGCCTGGGGGGAGGAGGACGTCCCCGAGAACCTCAACGACCGGGCCAACCTCGCCACGCACCTCGGCGAGGCCGGCGATACGGCGGCGGCCGTACGCGGGTTCGAGGACCTCGTCGAGCGCCGCACCCGGATCCACGGCGCCGACCACCCCCACACACTGGTCTCCCGGGGGAACCTCGCGCGGTGGCGCGGTGAGGCCGGGGACATCCCTGCCGCCATCAGTGCGCTGGCCGAGCTGGTGCCCCTGTATGAGCAGGCCTTCGGAGTGAACGGCCCCGAGACGCTCAGCGCCCGCAGCAACATCGCCAGTTGGCGCGGGGAGCTCAATCCCGCCGCGGGCCTCGCCGAGCTCCGGCGGCTGCTGCCCGTCGAGGTCCGCGTCTACGGCGCCGCCGACTCCCGGACCCTCGCCACGCGGCGCAACATCGCCATGCTGCTGGGCAAGAGCGGGCACATCGCGCACGCCGTCGCGGAGTTCACCGTACTGATCGCCGACTACGAACGGTTCCTCGACGCCGATCATCCGGGCGCCCTGTCCGCGCGCAGGGACCTCGTCGACTGGTTGATCACCGCCGGCGACCTTCCCCGCGCCCTGCCGCTCCTGCGGGATCTGCTCGCGGACCAGGCCCGGGTGCTGGGCCCCGGTCACGGGGCCACGGCCGAAACCCGCCGGTTCCTGGAGAAGATCGAGTTCATGCTGCGCCGCTACCGGCGCTGACGCGTCCGGCCGGTCAGGACGCTGCCGGAGCCGTGCGCCGGGCCAAGGCCTCTGAGGTCCTGACCGTGACGTAGAGCGAGGCGGCCAGGGTGAGGACGAGGAGGGCGCCCACGGCGAAGGTGCTGCCGCTGGAGACGGCCTGCGGGCTGCCCGCCTCCGAGCGGGCGGAGCCGCCGAGGAAGGGCACGACCGTCAGGACGGCGACCCCGAGGGCGACCTCGGCCCAGACGACCTTCGGGAAGTGTCCCAGCGTCAGGTGCAGCAGCGAGGACGTGGCGTCTTCGCGCCGGGCCCGGGTGATACGGGGCATCAGCCAGAACTGGTTGATGCCGCCGGCGGTCACCATGCCGAGGACGAGCAGGATCTTGACGAGCAGGAACAGGCCGTACGTGGTCGTCCAGAGCTGGCTGACGGAGCCGACGTGCTTCCAGCTCATCCACAGGCCCGAAGTGAGCACCGCGCCGACGCATATCAGGGCGACGAAGGCGAACCGGCGCCAGACGTCGGCCCACAGCGCGCCCGCGTCCTCGCTCAGTCGGCCGCGGGCGCCGGTGAGGACGGCGAGGAGGGCCAGGCCGCCCACCCACACGACGCCGCTGATGATGTGGGTCTGGCCGAAGACGAGGTCCAGCCACTTGTCCGCGTTCTTCGGCTTGGTGGCCGGCACCGCCGCCACCAGCGTCACCGTGAGCGTCAGGGGCAGGGCGGTCAGCGCGAGGGTGTCGGTGTGGCGGCGCGCCCGCGGGAGGAACAGGGCGATCAGGGCGGCGGACGCGAGGACCAGGACGACGTTCTGGACCAGGTAGATCGTTCCCTGGGCGATCCACGCCCCCTTGGCCGCCGGCGCGATCAGGAAGTCCGCCATCCGGTCCGGTGCGAGGGCGTCGCCGAACGGCATGCCCTTGCCCGCCCGGGCCACGCGGCCGGCGAGCTGGAAGTAGCCCGCGACCACGAGGACCACCCCGGCCCAGGCCAGGTAGCCGGCCGCTCTTCGTCTCATGGCGTCGGCATCGCCGCTGCGGGTATCCGGTGGGCGCAGTGCGGGGCGGACCGAGGCCGCGTAGGTCACGGTGGCGCCGATCGCCCCGGACAGGCCGAGGAAGTATCCGCACTTGGTGAGGATGCGCCAGAGCGGAGGCATGGCGTAGTCGGCCGAGGCGGCCAGGTACAGGGAGTTCATAAGGGAAGGCTAACCTAAAATAAGGTCAACCTAAATAAGCGGTCCGTCCATGGCCGGAGCACCCCGGCGCGCAGGCCGCCCCTGCCCGGACACACGGGCGTTGAGCGTGTGGGAGGCCCCGGCCGCTCCCACAGGTGGCCTCCCACAGGTGGCCGCTCCCCGTGAACACCGTTCAGCCGGACCGGCTCAGCCCGCTCTGGGCTACGGTCCTGTCCCGTGAACCGTACTGATCGCCTCTACGCGCTGGTGGAGGAGCTGCGCGCCGCATCTCCCCGGCCCAGAAGCGCCCGCTGGCTGGCCGGGCGTTTCGACGTCAGCACCCGGACCATCGAGCGCGACCTCGGCGCCCTCCAGCAGGCCGGTGTCCCCCTCTACGCCGAGCCCGGCCGCAGCGGCGGTTACGTCCTGGACAAGCAGCACACCCTGCCGCCCCTGGCGATCACGCCGGCCGAAGCCACCGCGCTGGCGGTGGGTCTGCACGCCCTGTCCGGGACGCCGTTCGCAGCCGATGCCCGTTCGGCCCTGCACAAGGTCCTCGCCGTCATGCCCCCTCGGGAGCGCCGGGCAGCGGACGAACTCGCCGGCCGCGTCCGGCTGGCCGCCTCCCCACGGCCGCCCGCCGGCCTGCCCCACGCCGTGCGGGAGGCGCTCTCCACACGAAGGCTCCTGCGCCTGCGTTACGCCGACGCGCAGGGCACCACCACCGACCGCACGGTCGAACCCCTGGGATTCCTGGGCGGCGAGCACTGGTACCTCATCGGTTGGTGCCGACTGCGCGCCGCGGTACGCGGCTTCCGCCTCGACCGCATCCGGGAGGCCGAGGCGCTGGCGGAGACACCACCGCCCCGCCCGGTGGACCTTGCCGCGCTCGACACCCTGGGCCGGGAGTTCGTCGCTCTCGACGCACTCGTAAACACCGACAGGGGGTTGTCGCCCAAGGCGTAGAGGCTGGTGCCCACACCGACAACGGAAAGGCATCCCATGTCTCCCCAGACCACCGCCCCCACGTCCGAAACGGCCCTGCTGACCCGGGAGCACGGCGCCGGACTGCTGGACGACTGGACGGCACTGTGGAACGGCGAACTCGTACGCGCCGAGCAGATCACCGCACCGGGCTTCCGGCTCCGGTTCGCGAACGCCGTCGAAGGAACCGGCACCGGCGCCACACTCGAACGCGGCGAGCTCACCGCCTTCATCGCGGCCCACCGCCAGAGCCTCACCGGACTGACCTACGCCGTCGACGGCGCGCCCGTCGTCGACGGGGCGCGCGGACAGCTCGCCGCACGGTGGACCGCGACGTACACCGACCGCTCGGGCGCACCCGTCACCAAGAGCGGCATCGACATGTTCTCGGTCACGGACGGCCGCATCGCCGCCGTGTGGTCGCTGACCGGCGACCGCCGCTTCGCCGCGTAGCCGCGGGCGAGGGCCCGCCAGGGCCCGCAGGCGAGAGGCTGCACCTGCTTCGCGGCGAGGGGCCCCGTACCGCCCGGTGGGGGCGGTACGTTCACCGTCGGGGGCGAGCCGGCGG